>JACCXR010000006.1 GCA_013696915.1 Euzebyaceae bacterium | reverse complement strand
TCCGCGAGCACCGGAGGACGGTGCACCGCCACCCGGAGCTGGGGTTCGCCGAGCACCGGACGGCCGCGTACGTCGAGTCGGTGCTGGACCGCCTCGGCGTCGAGCACCGCAGAGTCGTCGGGACGGGCGTGGTCGCGGTCCTGCCCGGCAGCGGACCCCGCTGCGTCGGCGTGCGTGCCGACATGGACGCGCTGCCCGTGCTGGAGGCCGCCGGACGGCTCGGCTACCGCAGCGAGATCGAGGGGCTCTCGCACGCGTGCGGCCACGACGGCCACGTGGCGGTGGCCCTGGGCCTGGCGGAGCTGCTCGCCGGCGTCCCGGTCCTGCCCGGCACGGTCGCCCTGTACTTCCAGCCCGCCGAGGAAGGACCGGGGGGCGCGGACCCGATGGTGGACGCCGGGGTCCTGGACGACCCGGTGCCCGACGCGATCGTCGCGCTGCACGTGTCGAGCCGGTACCCCTCCGGCACCGTCGCCCTGCGCAGCGGCCCGATGACCGGGTCGGACGACAGCTTCACGATCACCGTGCACGGGGTCGGCGGCCACGCCGCCCACCCGGAGACGGCGGTCGACCCGATCCCGATCGCCGCCGAGATCGTCGGCGCCGTCCAGCACGTCGTCACCCGCGAGATCGACCCGGTCACCCCGGTGGTCGTGACCTTCGGCTCCATCCACGGCGGCAGCCGCCACAACGTCATCGCGCCCACGGTCGTGCTCGAGGGCACCATCAGGACGCTCCACGCCCACAACCGCGAGCTGCTCGTGGCGCGGGTCCCCGAGGTCGCGCAGGCGATCGCGTCCGCGCACCGGGCGACCACCTCCGTCGAGATGGTCCGCGGGTACCCGGTCGGCAACAACGACGCGTCGCTCACCGCCCTCATGGCACTGGCGGCGCGGGCGGTGCTCGGTGACACGCGGGTCGTCGCGGCCAGCGCCCCCTCGCTCGGCGGCGAGGACTTCTACGCGTTCGGGCAGACCGGCGTGCCGGTCAGCATGTTTTGGCTGGGGGTGGCGGATGCGAGCCGCGGCATCGTGGCACCCCACCACAGCCCGGCGTTCGACCTCGCCGAGGAGGCCCTGCCGGCGGGCGTGGCGGTCTTCGCCGAGACGATCTGCCGCCTGCTCGGCTGACGGTCCCGCACGGGCTCGGCCGTCGGGGAGTCACCCGGGCCGCCGGGGACCGCCGCGCGTCCACAGGCCGACCACCCGGTCCCCGGCCTCGAGCAGCCGCGCCCGTGGGTCGTCGAAGCGCAGCATCTCCCCGCCCCGGACCACGCCGACGGTGAGCTGCCCGGGCACGTCGGCGACCGGCCGGCCGACCTCCTCGCTGGAGCACTCGCGCTCCGAGAGGGCGAGTCCCTCCCCCGAGTTGAGGAGGTCCTCGACGACCTGCACGAGGCGCGGGTTGCGGGTGGCCAGACCCAGAAGCCGGCCCGAGGCCTCCGAGGACGTGATCACCGAGTCGGCGCCGCTCTGGCGCAGCAGGTGCGCGTTCTCGTCCTCCCGGACGGCGGACACGATCGTCGCGTCCGGGTTCAGCTCCCTGGCCGTGAGGGTCGTCAGCACCGCGGCGTCGTCCTTGTGGGGCGCCACCACGACCGCGCAGGCCCGCTCGATCGAGGCCTGGCGGAGCACCGCGACCCGCGAGGCGTCGCCGATCACCACGGTGTAGCCGGCGGCGGCCGCCTCCTCCGCGGCGTCGCGGTTGCGCTCGACGACGACGATCCGGTCGCGTTCGATGCCGTCCTCGCGGAGTGCCCGCGCGGCGGAGCGGCCCTTCGTGCCGTAGCCGCAGATGATGTAGTGGTCGCGCACGGCGGACCTCCAGCGGTTGCGGCGGAATGCCTCCCGCCACCGTTCTGTGAGCAGCTCCACGGTAGTGCCGACCAGCAGGAGCAGGAACAGGATCCGCGCCGGCGTCACGAGCAGCGTGGTCAGGAGCCTCGCCCGGTCGGTGACGGGGGTGATGTCTCCGTACCCGGTGGTCGTGACCGTGACCGAGGCGTAGTAGACGGCATCGAGGAACGAGATCCGGCCGCCGGCGTCGTCGACGTACCCGCCGCGGTCGAGCAGCACGACCACCGCCACCGCCAGGATGAGCCCGAAGGCCATCAGCACGCGCCGGACCAGCGCCGCCAGCGGCCGGGGCTCGGCGCGCGGCAGCTGGATAGGGACGCCGGCCGGCGCCGGCGGGTCGGTCTCAGCGGCCATCGGGGCCCTTGTACCCACTCGCCGCCGGGCCGGCGTGCCGGAGGGCGACCCATGAGGCCGCCGCGCCGAGCGAGTTCGTCGCCGTATGCGCCATCGCGGGTGCGAGCAGGCCACCGCCCGCGAACCGGACCATGCACAGGACGACGCCGGCCGCGGCGGTGAACGCGACGCCGGCGCCCACGGCGAGCAGGCGCCGCCGGAAGCCGGCGGCGGGACGGTTCGCGTCGACGAGTGCGAGGGTCGGCACGACGTGCCACAGCCCGAACACCGCGCTGCTCCCGACGACCGCCGCCGCCGTCGACTGCTCCTGCGCCCACGCGCCGAGCAGCAGCCCGCGGAAGGCGAACTCCTCGAGGGCCACCGTCCCGAAGGGGATCCGCAGCAGCGCCGTGCGGGCGAGCGCGGCGCCGGACTGGCCCGCCTGCCGCTCGTCGCGGAGCAGCCGCCGGCCGCGGGGGTGGGCCAGGGCCGCGCCGAGCACCAGCGCGACGACGGTGGTCGCGGCGCCGCCCCAGCGCAGGCCGCCAGCCACGTGAGCCGCGTCCAGCCCGAGATCAGCGCGGGAGAGACCGGCCGACCGGGCGACGAGGGCGAGGGCCGCCGTCAGGACGAGGTTGACCGCGACGTACCACCGCTGGAAGCCGGGCAGGAGGTTGACGACGTTGTTCCAGGCGACGAGGAACGCGGCCAGGCCGGCGACGAGCAACACCGGCCGGATCTTACGAAGCACTGACGCTGCTGCACCCGGGCTCGGGGCGCCATACCGTGATGTGAGCGGCAGAACCCTCGCCGCGTGACCAGGGAGCGACCGAGATGAGCGAGCGCGTCGAGTTGTCCGACGAAGAGTGGCGCCAGCGGTTGACGCCGGAGCAGTACGAGGTGACCCGTCGCAAGGGCACGGAGCGGGCGTTCACGGGCGCCTACTGGGACGCGAAGGACGACGGCGTCTACCGCTGCATCGCCTGCGAGTCACCGCTGTTCCGGTCGGACACCAAGTACGACTCCGGCACCGGCTGGCCAAGCTTCTGGGAGCCGATCACCCCGGACGCGGT
>JACCXR010000582.1 GCA_013696915.1 Euzebyaceae bacterium | reverse complement strand
GCGCCAGCCAGGCTCGAGCCGATCAGGACCGCCGCGGCCGCCCGGTCGGCCAGGCGGCGGACCGCCGGCAGCGTCACCCATTCCACGGCACGCAGGGCGGCGGGCACGCGGCTCGCGCGGGCGAGCGCGTACAGCACGGTCGAGGCCAGCAGCCAGCCGGCGCAGCCGAGCCCGGCCAGGCGCGCCGCCTCCGTCACCACCGCCTCGATCGGGCCGTGCGTCCAGAACCAGGTCCCGTCGAGCCCGGCGGGCAGGCGCGTGCGCTGGCCGGCGCGGGTCAAGACCCCGACGGCGACGGCCTCGAACAGCACGAGTGCCAGGAACCTCAGGCGCGACGCGGCGACCGACATGCCCGCACGGTACGGATCTCAATGCCTGCCGTCAATGCTCAGTCCACGACTGTCTGTGTAAACACGTCATCGTTCCGCCACACGCCTGGCACGCCGGTTTGCGAGTCCGAGCGCCGTCATCCAGGCTCCGCGCTCGTCCACCGCGCGATCAGGGAGCGAGCATGGCTGGGGTCGAGGGTCGGGTCGTCGTCGTCACGGGAGCCGGTGGCGGACTCGGGCGCCAGCACGCGCTGCTGTTCGCCGAGCGCGGCGCCAGAGTGGTCGTCAACGACCTCGGCGGCGCGCGCGACGGGACCGGCGGCGGCAGCGACATGGCGGACGCGGTGGTCGCCGAGATCACCGCCGCCGGCGGGGAGGCCGTCGCCAACTACGACTCCGTCGCCACCGCCGAGGGCGGCGAGGCTGTCGTGCGCGGCGCGCTCGACGCCTTCGGGGCGGTCGACGTCGTGGTGAACAACGCCGGCATCCTGCGCGACGTCACCTTCGCGAAGATGACCGACGAGCAGTGGGACGCGGTCGTGAAGGTCCACCTCTACGGGACCTACCACGTCACCCACGCCGCGTGGCCGCACTTCCGCGAGCAGGGCTTCGGCCGGGTGATCGTCACCACGTCGACGTCGGGGCTGTACGGCAACTTCGGCCAGGCGAACTACGGCGCCGCGAAGCTCGCCGTCGTCGGCCTGATCAACACCCTCGCGCTGGAGGGCCGCAAGTACGGGATCACTGCGAACGCGGTCGCGCCGATCGCCGCGACCCGGATGACCAGCGACGTCATGCCCGAGGACATGCTCGCCCAGCTCGACCCGGCGTACGTCTCGCCGTTGGTCGTCCACCTCGCCTCCGAGGAGTGCGCGGACACCGGCGAGGTGGTCCTCGCCGGCGGCGGCCACTACGCCCGCGTGCACTACATGCAGGCGGCCGGCGTGCGCTTCGACCACGTCCCCGGCATCGACGAGCTCGCCGCCAAATGGACGGCGGTCATCGACATGGCCGACGCCGAGCTCGGCAGGCCGCTCAACGGCTGACCTCAGCCACGGCTGCGGGCCTCAGCGGTGGATTCTGCCGGATCCGGCACAGACCACCGCTGAGCGCGAGGTCCACCGCCGGACGGGCCCCGGCCGTCTGCTGGCGCGCCCAAAGCCGGACATGACCAGAGCTCGCCGGCGGGCTCTAGGATCCCGGCATGGCCACCGAGCAGCTGTACAGCACGGACGCCTACCTGCGGACCTTTGAGGCGGCCGTCGCCGAGGTCGACGCCGACGGGCACCGGGTGGCGCTCGACCGGACGGCGTTCTACCCGGGCGGCGGCGGGCAGCCGCACGACACCGGGACGCTGGCGTGGGACGGCGGCCGGGCCGCCGTCGCGAAGGTCGCCGCCGACCGCGGGATCGTGTGGCACTGGCTCGACCCCGACGCCCCGCTGCCCGACCCGGCCTCCGCGGCCGAGGGGAGCCTGGACTGGGACCGCCGGCACCTGCTGATGCGCACCCACACGGCCCTGCACATCCTCTGCGGCGTGATCTGGCACGAGTTCGGCGTCGCCGTCACGGGCGGCAACATGACGCCCGGCGAGGGCCGGCTCGACTTCGAGCTCGACGCCATGTCGGCCGAGCTCGGCCAGCGGGTCGAGCGCCGCGTTAACGACGAGATCGAACGGGCCCGCGCGGTGCTCGTCGACTTCGTCGACCGTGGCGCCGCGGACGCCGACCCGGCGCTGATCCGCACGAAGGCCAACCTCATCCCCGCCGCGATCGACCCGCTGCGGGTCATCGACATCGTCGGGCTGGACAAGCAGGCCGACGGCGGCACGCACGTCGCCACGACCGCCGAGGTCGGCGCGGTCCGGGTGACGAAGACCGAGTCGAAGGGCAAGGCGAACAAGCGCATCCGCATCGCCGTCGAGGAGCCCGCGGCCGGCGCGTGACGGCCGCGCAGTGGCGTCGCCGCAGGGGGTGCGGACGGCGCACGAGCGGCGGCGTCAGCCGTTCCGCGATTCGTAAGAGACGCGGGCGCCCGTTCCTGGCACCATGCGGTCATGTCAAGGAGCTTGCGGGAGCGTCCAGCATCGACCACGGCGTCACGGCACGGCGGGAGCCGTGGCGCCGGGCTGCTGATCCGGCTCGGGATCGCCGTCGCGGTCGTCGTCGTCCTCGGCGTCCTGCGACCGTCGCTGATCCGCCAGACCGTGGCGAGCCCGCAGGCCGTCCTCGTGGTCCTCGGCATCGTCGCGGCGTTCGTCGGGCTCTCGGCGCTGCTGCGGCGGTTCGTCCCGAACGCGCTGGTGCGCGGCGTCGCCGTGGCGGTGCCCGCGGTCGCGGTCGCCTGGCTGCTGATCGCGCCGTCGTTCCGCGACGTCCGCGTCGACGAGGCGCTGCCGACCTCGGCCGCCGACGCCGGCGGGGACGCGGCCGCCCCGGAGCCGACCGCAGCAGCCGAACCCACCGCCGGCGCAGAACCCACCGCCGCAGCCGAACCCACCGCCGCAGCCGAACCCACCGCCGCGGAGCCGGCGCCGGCCGACGCCGAGCCGGTGCAGCTCGCGACCGGGTCCCTCGAGGGCATCGGCCACCGGGCGACCGGCGCGGCCAGCCTGTACCGACTCGCGGACGGCACCACGCTCGTCCGCCTCGAGGAGATCGAGGTCGAGCCCGGGCCGGACTACCGCGTCGTCCTCGTCGCCACCCCCGGCGCGCAGGCGCCCGACGACTCCAGCGTCGATCTCGGCGCGATCGCCGGCAACATGGGCAGCTCGAACTACGCCCTGCCCGCCGGCTACACCCCGCCCGCCGACGCCACGGTGCTCATCTGGTGCCGGGCGTTCTCCGTCCCCATCGCCGCGGCCTCCGTGTCGCCCCCCGCCTGACCCGGGCTCGGCAGGCCCAGACTTGACCCGTTCCAGTCTGAGCGTATGGTGAGGCGGTGCCCCCGCAGGACGCCACCGCCATCGCCGGACGGCTGCAGCAGGCCGCGCTGCGCGTCACGGGGCCGCGCTTGGCCGTACTCTCGGCGCTGGACGGCCTGACCGGTCACCCGGACGTCGAGACGATCGGCGCCGCGGCGCGTCCGCGGCTGCGCGGGCTGTCCACGCAGGGCCTGTACGACATCCTCCGCGCGTTCACCGCCGCGGGCCTCGTCCGGCGGATCGAGATCGCCGGCGGCCCGGCCCGCTACGAGACGCGCGTCGGCGACAACCACCACCACCTCGTCTGCCGCGCCTGCGGCGACACCCGCGACGTCGACTGCGTGGTCGGCTCGGCCGCCTGCCTCCAGCCGTCCGACGCCGCCGGGTTCGCCGTCGACGAGGCCGAGGTCACCTTCTGGGGCGTGTGCCCCGCCTGTGCGTCCCCCGACCAGAAAGCGATCGCATGACCGAGCAGCAGCGTCAACTTACCACCCGCCAGGGCCACCCCGTCTACGACAACCAGAGCCAGCGCACCGTCGGCGAACGCGGCCCGGCCACGCTGGAGAACTACCACTTCCTCGAGAAGATCAGCCACTTCGACCGCGAGCGCATCCCCGAGCGCGTCGTCCACGCCCGCGGCTTCGTCGCCCACGGCACCTTCGAGGCGTACGGCACGATCGGCGACGAGCCCGCGTCGACATACACCCGCGCGAAGCTCTTCGCCGAGAAGGGCAAGCAGACCCCCGTCACGATCCGCTTCTCGACCGTCATCGGCGGCCGTGACTCCTCCGAGGTCGCACGCGACCCGCGCGGCTTCGCGGTCAAGCTCAAGACCGAGGACGGCAACTGGGACCTCGTCGGCAACAACCTGCCGGTGTTCTTCATCCGCGACGCGATCAAGTTCCCCGACGTCATCCATGCCCTCAAGCCGGACCCCGTCACGTTCCGGCAGGAGCCGAACCGCATCTTCGACTTCATGAGCATGACGCCGGAGTCAATGCACATGCTCTCGTGGCTGTTCAGCCCGCGCGGGATCCCCAAGGGCTTCCGCTTCATGGACGGCTTCGGGGTGAATACCTACAAGATGGTCAACGCCGAGGGCGAGGCCGTGCTCGTGAAGTACCACTGGAAGACCAAGCAGGGCATCGAGTCGCTGACCCAGGAGCAGGCCGACGCGATCCAGGCCACCGAGCTCGGCTCGGCGTCGAAGGACATCTTCGAGGCGATCGAGCGCGGCGACCACCCGCAGTGGGAGCTGTGCGTGCAGATCATGAGCGACGACGAGCACCCCGAGCTCGACTTCGACCCGCTCGACGACACGAAGACCTGGCCCGAGGACACCT
>JACCXR010000558.1 GCA_013696915.1 Euzebyaceae bacterium | reverse complement strand
TGGTGATCCACGAGCAGGACCTCCAGGCGGTCATCAACGCGCTCTGGGCCGGCGGGGCCGAGGCGGTGGGCGTGAACTCCCAGCGCGTGGTCGCGACGACCGCGATCCGGTGCGTCGGGAACACGCTGCTCCTCCACGGCCGGGTCTACTCGCCGCCCTACGTCATCGAGGCCGTCGGCGACGCGGTGGCCCTGCGCGATGCGCTCCAACGCGACCCCGCCGTCGAGCGCCTGACACGGGCCGTCCAGCAGTTCCAGGTCGGCTTCACGGTCGCCGACGCGGCCGACCTGCGGCTGCCGCCGTACGAGGGCAGCGCCGCGCTGCGGTCGGCACGCCCGGCCGAGGCCACCGGATGACGCGGGTCCTGCGGGTGGCCGGGTGGCTGATGGTTGCCGGCGGCGTGGTCATCGCGCTCTACCTCGTCTACTCGCTGTACTACACGGGCGTGGCGACCGAGGCCGCCCAGCGCGATCTGCTCGAGCGCTGGGAGCGGGACGTCGGGGGCGTGGTCGAGCCGATGGCCGCCGGCGACCGCTCCGCGACGACCGAGTCGCCAGCCGCCGAGCCGTCCGCGCAGCCGTCCGATCCGCCCTCGGCCACGCCGGCTCCCGAGCCGGCGCCCGAGCCTCCCCCCGCGCCCGGCGAGGCGGTGGCGGTGCTCGCCTTCGCCCGCCCGGGCGACGACGAACCGCTGGTCGTGCCCGACCCGCTGTTCGTCGTCGAGGGGGTGTCGGTGGAGGAGTTGAAGAGGGGTCCCGGCCACTACACCGGGACGGCCATGCCCGGGCAGGCGGGCAACTTCGCCGTGGCCGGTCACCGGACGACGTACGGCCACCCGTTCTTCGACCTCGACGAGCTCCGGGCGGGCGACGAGGTGCACGTCACCGACCGGGGCGGCCGGCGCTGGGTCTACTCGGTCGTGCGGCAGGAGATCGTCGACCCGGCCGACGTGCGCGTGATCGCACCGGACCCCCTCGGCACCGGACGCCCCACGCTGACCCTGACCACGTGCCATCCACGGTTCTCGGCGGCCCAGCGACTCGTCTTCTTCGCCGAGCTCGCCGGAACGGTCCCGGCGTGAGACGGGCGGCCACCGTCCTCCTGCTCACCGTCGCCGCCCTGGCCGTCGTGGTCCTGCTCTTCACCGTCGTCTTCCCGCGGGTCGACCGCGCGTTCGTGAACGACCCCGTCCTCGAACAGCCCGACCCCCCGGCGTCCCCGTGACCGGCCCGCGCATCTTCGTCGTCGACAACTACGACAGCTTCACCTACAACCTCGTGCAGGAGCTCGGCGAGCTCGGCGCCGTGGTGGAAGTCGCCCGCAACGACGCCTTCTCGATCGCCGACGTGGCGGCCGACCCGCCCGACGGCGTCGTCATCTCGCCGGGCCCGGGCGCGCCGAAGGACGCCGGCCTGTCGAACGAGGTTGTCCGGGTGCTCGCCGGCCGGGTTCCGATCCTCGGCGTCTGCCTGGGCCACCAGTGCATCGCCGAGGTCTACGGCGGCGTGATCGTCCGTGCCCCGGAGCTGGTCCACGGCAAGCCCTCACCGATCACCCACGACGGGCGCGGCGTGTTCGCCGGGCTCCCCCAGCCGTTCCCGGCGACCCGGTACCACTCGCTGGTGCTCGACCCGGCCACCGTGCCGGCCGAGCTGGAGGTGACGGCGCGCACGCCCGACGGGCTGATCATGGGCCTGCGGCACCGGCTGCTCCCGGTGGAGGGGGTCCAGTTCCACCCCGAGTCCATCCTCACGGTCGTCGGGATGGACCTGCTCGGCAATTTCCTGCGCGCCCTGCGCGCCGGCTCGTCGGCGTGACCGGCGACGTTGCCGTCGGCGTGAGCGGCGACGGCTCCGGCCCGATCATCGTCGTCGGCGCCGGGCTCGCCGGCCTGGTCGCTGCCGGGGCGCTGGTGGCGGCCGGCACGGACGTGGTCGTGGTCGACGAGGGCGCCGAGCCCGGCGGCCGGCTCGCGACCCGCAGGATCGGTCCGGCGACCCTCGACGCCGGGGCCCAGTTCTTCACGGTGCGCTCCGCGCGGTTCGCGGCGATGGTCGACGGCTGGCGGGCGGGCGGCATCCCGGTCCGGGAATGGGCCCACGGCTTCCTCCGGGGGGGACACGTCGGCGACGGACCCGCCGCGGCCCGGCCGGGCACCGACGGCCATGCGCGCCACGCCGTCGATGCAGGGATGAGCGCGATCGCCCGTCGGCTCGCCTCGGACCTGCCGCGCGGCGCCCGGCGGCCCGGCACCCGCGTGCACGCGATCACGCCGAGCGGCGACGGCTGGCGCGTGGAGGTCGAGCCCGGCCGGCCGCTCGACGCCGCAGCCGTCGTGTGCACACCGCCGGTCCCCCGCAGCCTCGCCCTGCTCGCGGCGGTCGCGCAGCGGGTGCCCCCCGCGGTGCGGCAGCTGCGGTACGAGCCCTGCATCGCCCTGCTCGCCGCCCTGGACGCCCCGCCCGCCGTGCCCGCACCGGGCGGGGTGCAGTTCACCCGGGGCCCGGTGTCCTGGCTCGCGGACAACGCGGCCAAGGGCGTCTCGGCGACGCCCGCCGTGACCGTCCACGCCTCCGGCGGGTGGAGCGCCGACCATGCGGCCGACGGCGACGAGGAGGTCGTGGACGGGCTGCTCGACCTGGTCCGTCCGTGGCTGGGCGCCGCCCGCCCCGTGGCGGCGTCGCTCGAACGCTGGCGGCACTCCCGACCGCTGGAGTCCTACCCCGAGCGGGCCGTGCGCGTGCCCGGCGTCCCGCCGCTCGTGCTCGCCGGCGACGCGTTCGGCGGCGCGAAGGTTGAGGGCGCCGCGCTGTCCGGGCTGGCCGCGGCCGACGTCCTGCTGGGCACCTGATCTGTGATCTGTGAATCGCCGAGGCTCGTCCGAGGCGATTCTCATGACCTCGGTTGTGGCGGTCGCGCAGCGACCGTCAGGGGATTGCTGACACCGCCGGCGGGCACCCCTGCGGCTGGGCGGTCACCCGGCCGCCGTTTCGGTCGGCGTCGGCGTCAGCGTCTCGGTGGGCAGCGGCGGCGGCTCGGGCGTGTCCGTGGGGGTCGGCGAGGGCGGCGGGGTCGGCGTCGGCGTCGGGGTCGGGGTCGGCGTCGGGGAGGGCGTCGGCTCCTCCTCGGGGCCGGCGGACAGCACGAGGGTCACGGTCGCGCCGATGCGGACCTCGTCGTCGGCCTCGGGCTGGCTGCTGACGACCTGGCCCTCGGCGAAGTCGTCGCTGAACTCGTTGATGGTCTGCACGGCCGCGCACGGCGGGCTGCCGCAGGCGTTCGCGATCAGCTGGCGCGCCACCTCGACGTCGCGGCCGACCACGTCGGGCATGCCGAAGGTGTCGGGCCCCGTCGACACGATCAGCGAGACCTCGGACCCCTCGGGCAGCTCGATGCCCTCGGCGGGGTCGGTGCGGATCACCCGGCCCTCCTCGACTTCGGCGCTGGGCTCCTCACCGCGGGCGCCGACGACGAAGCGGGCGCCGGTGAGGATCTGCGTCGCCTCGGCCTCGGGCTGGCCCGCGACCGGGGGGACGGCCACCGTGGGCGGGCCCTCGCTGTAGGTGATCGTGACGACGCTGCCGGCCTCGGCGCTGGCGAGGGCGGGCGGGTCGGTGCTGATCACCTGGTTGAGGCCGAGCTCGCTCGACGGCTGCTGCTCCCCGAGCTGCGGCTGGAAGCCCTCCTCGACCAGCCGGTTCTGGGCGTCCGCGATGTCGAAGCCGGTCACGTCGGGCACGGTGCGGAGCTCGACGACGGGCGTCTCGACGCCGTCGTCGCGGGTGAGGTCGTAGAAGAGGTAGCCGGCGACGCCGAACAGCGCGAGGATCAGCAGGGAGAGGACGACGTAGCCGGCGGTGCGGGCGCCGCCGCCCCGCCGCGCCGGCTCCGCGTACGGGCGCTCCACGGGGCGCTCCACCCGGCGGGCGGCCGGCGCGACCATCGTCGGGTCGGCGTCGCGGGGCAGCGCCTGGGTGGCCGCGTACGCCGCCGCGGGCGGAGCGGAGACGGCCAGCCCGGCGACGCCGCGCTGCAGGTCCGCGTGGAACTCGCGGCCGGTCTGGTAGCGGGCGTCGGGGTCCTTCGCCATCGCCTTGAGCACCACCGACTCGAGCTGCGGGGACACCTCCGGGTTGACCGCCGCCGGGGGGACCGGCTCCTCCGAGACGTGCTTGTAGGCCAGCGCGACCGCCGAGTCGCCAGCGAACGGCTGCCGTCCGGTCAGCATCTCGTAGAGGACGCAGCCGAGGGCGTAGAGGTCGGTCCGCCGGTCCACCGGCGCGCCCTGCGCCTGTTCCGGGGCGACGTACGCCGCGGTGCCGAACACCGCCGCGGTCTGGGTCATGGTCTCGGCGTTCAGCGCCCGGGCGATGCCGAAGTCGGCGACCTTCACCTGACCCTCGTCGCTGATCATGATGTTCGCCGGCTTGATGTCGCGGTGCACGAGGCCGCGCTCGTGCGCGTAGTGCAGCGCGAGCGCGGCGTCGCCGGCGATTTCCGCCGCGCGCGCCGGCAGGACCCCCTCGCGGCGGAGGACCTCTCGCAGCGACCGGCCGGCCACGTATTCCATGACGATGAACGGGCGTCCCTCGGACTCGCCGGTGTCGTAGACCGCGACGACGTTGGGGTGATTCAGGCTCGCGGCGGCCTGCGCCTCCCGGCGGAAACGGGCGAGGAACGACGGGTCCGACTGGTAGCGCGCGTGGAGCATCTTGACCGCGACCTCGCGGTCGAGGACCTCGTCGTGGGCGAGTTCGACGTCGGCCATCCCGCCCTGGCCGAGCAGCCCGCGCAGCACGTAGCGGTTGGCCAGCTTCCGCCGGTTCGGTCCGCCGCTCAGCGGCGTCGTCTCGTCCATGTCTGCTCTGTCCTGTCGTTCTGCGGCCATGCGTTCCGCGGCCGTGCGTTCTGCATTTGTGCGTTCAGCCGCCGTGCGTTCAGCCGCCGGGCTGCAGCGCGGCCTGGAGTACGGCCTGGGCGATCGGGGCTGCCAACCGCCCGCCGGTGGCCTCGCTGCCGACTTCTCCGCCGTCCTCGACGACGACGGCGACGGCGACCTGCGGGTCCTCCGCCGGGGCGAACCCCACGAACCAGACCGTCGGGTTGTCGCCTCCGGTCTGCGCCGTGCCGGTCTTGCCGGCGACCGCGACCCCCGGGACGGCCGCGCCGCCGCCGGTGCCGCGCTCGACCACCCCGACCATCATCTCGGTGAGCAGGGCTGCGTTCTCCGGCGCCATCGCCTGCGGCCCGGCGCTGCCGGGCAGCACGAGCGGGGCCACCGGGTACTGGCGGATGACCCGGCCCTCGTAGTCCTGCACCTCGCGCACGAGGCGCGGGGTCATGAGAACACCGTCGTTGGCGATCGCCGCGACGATCATCGCCATCTGCAGCGGCGTTACGCGGACGTCGCGCTGGCCGATCGCGCTCTGCGCCGTCTGCGGCGGGTCGAGCTCCTTGGGGATGCGGCTGGGCTCGTACGGGAACTGCGACTCCCATTCACGGTTCAGGCCGAAGGCCTCCGCCTGGTCGATCAGCGCCTCGGCGCCGAGGTCGAGCCCGAGCTGCGCGAACGTCGTGTTGCAGCTGACCTCCAGCGCCCGGCGCAGCGTGATGGGGTTGCCCCCGTTGCACAGCCCGCCTCCGAAGTTGCCGATGTCGGCGCTCGTCTGCGGCAGGTCGGCCGTGCGGGGGTCGTCGAACGTCTGCTCGGCGCCGATTCCGTCCTCCAGGGCCGCGGCCGCCGTCACGAGCTTGAACGTCGAACCTGGCGGATAGAGCTGGCTCGTCACGCGGTTGAGCAGCGGGTTCGCGGGGTCGGCCCGGAGCTCGTCCCATCCGGCGCGGACCTCGGGGCCGTCGTGGCTGGACAGCCGGTTCGGGTCGTACGTGGGGTTGGACCATTCGGCGAGGATGTCGCCCGTCCGCGGGTCCAGGGCCACCACGGCACCCCGCCGGTCGCCGAGCGCGTCGCGCGCCGCCGCCTGGACGGCCGGGCGCAACGTCGTGAGCAGGTCGTCGCCGCGGCGCTCGCGTCCGTCCAGCAGGTCGCCGATGTTGCGCGCGAAGGTGTCGGGGGAGCTGCCGACGAGGAACTCGTTGAACGACTGCTCCAGCTGCGAACGTCCGAAGATGAACGAGTAGAAGCCGGTCGCGTGGGCCCACAGCGGACCGTCGGGGTACACCCGGAGGTAGCGCAGCCGGTCCTCGGTGTCCACGGAGGTCGCGAGCTCCTGGGCCTGGCCGCCGGTCCCGGCGATGATCGACCCCCGCTGGATGTCGTACTCGCGCAGGAGCTGCCGGCGGTTGCGGGTGTCCGACGTGAGGCTCTCCGCACGGATCACCTGGAGGTAGTTGAGGTTGACGAACAGCGCCGCGAACAGCAGGAACATGGCGGCGGCGACGCGGCGGACCTGGCGGCTCACGCGGTCGCCCCCTGGCCGGCGGGCCGCCCGGCGTCGCCCGGGTCGGCGGACACGCGCAGGAGCAGCGCGACGAGGATGTAGTTCGCGAGCAGCGACGAGCCGCCGTAGGACATGAAGGGCAGCGTCAGGCCGGTCAGCGGGATCAGCCGCGTGACCCCGCCGACGATGACGAACACCTGGAGCGCGAAGACGACGGTCAGGCCGGCGGCGAGCAGCATGCCGAAGTCGTCCCGCGCCCGGGCGGCGATCCCGAAACCGCGCCCGACGAGCAGGAAATAGCACAGCAGCAGCGCCGTGGTGCCGAGCAGGCCGAGCTCCTCGCCGAACGCCGAGAAGATGAAGTCGGTGTGGACGTCGGGGATGAAGTCGGGACGGCCCTGGCCCCAGCCGACCCCGACGATCCTGCCGGTGCCGAGCGCGAACAGCGACTGGACGAGTTGGAAGCCCGCGTCCTCGGCGTCGGCGAACGGGTCGAGCCAGATGGCGACGCGCGCCTGGACGTGCGCGAACGCCGTCCACGCGAGGTAGGCGCCCGAGGAGAACAGCAGCGTGCCGGCGACGACGTATGCGGGCCGCGACGTCGCGATGTAGAGCATGACGACGAAGATGCCGAAGAACAGCAGCGACAGGCCGAGGTCCTTCTGGAAGACGAGCACCGCGAGGCTGACGAGCCAGGCGGCCGCGACCGGAGCGAAGGCGCGGGCCGGCGGGACGTGGAACGGCCCGAGCCGGTTGGTCGCGACGGACAGCAGCGCGCGCTTGTCGGAGAGGTAGCTGGCGAAGAACGCGACGATGCCGAGCTTCGCGAACTCCCCGGGCTGGATCGAGAACCCGCCGAGACGCAGCCAGATCCGGGCGCCCCTGATCTCCCTTCCGAGACCGGGCAGCAGTGGTGTGAGCAGCAGGGCGAGGGCCGCCAGCCCGATGAGGTAGCGGTACCGGTCGAGCACGCGGTGATCGCGGAGCAGCACGAGCGTGAGGCAGAACGCGGCGATGCCGATGACCGTCCAGACGGTCTGGAGTGGCGCCAGGGCCGCCGGCGGGTCGTCGCGCACGGCGTAGGCGAAGTCGATGCGGCGGACCATGACCAGGCCGAGCCCGTTGAGCAGGAAGGCGACGGGCAGCAGGAGCGGGTCCGCGCCGGGCGCCAGCTTGCGGGTGACGAGGTGCGCCGCCACGGCCAGGGCGATGAGGGCGCCGCCGTAGGGGGCCAGGCCGGCGGGGAGCACCGGGTTCTGGGACAGCCCCACCAGGGCGTACGCGCACAGGACGACCAGGACGCCGAGGACGAGCAGCCCGAGCTCGGTGTTCGACCGCCGCCGCGCCTCCGGCGCCGGGCCGGGCGCGGTGCCGTTCCGGCCGTCGGCGGCCGGCGGAGCCGTGGTGCGGCTCATGCCGTGGCGGTGGGGGCGGGGGCGTTCGGGCGGGGCGCCGGTTGCGTGGGCTGCGCCGGCCGCGGCGTCGGGTCGGTGGGGCTGGCGGCCGGTGCGGGCGCGGTGTCGCCGCCGTCCTGTCCGGCGTCGTCGAGTTCCCGGCGCAGATCGTTCTCGACGTAGCGCTCGGCCTCGCGCCTGGTCGGGAACGGGATCCCCTCGCGGAGGCGCTCCTGCCGGAACGTCGGGAGGGCGGCGGTGTCGATGTCGGTGGTCAGTTCGACGCGGTGCAGCGAGACCCCGAGCGGCTCCTGCGCCAGACCCCTGAACACCGCCACCCGCCCGTCGTCGTCGCCGACGAAATAGGCGCGGGAGACGAGCAGGTAGCCACCCGCGCCGAGGACCGCGAGCAGCAGCAGCGCGGCGACGATGCCTGCCAGGATGCGCCGGCCGCGGCCGGGGGGGTCGGTCGCGGAGCGCAGCTCGACGCCCTGGGGGCCGCCGTACCGCCCCATCTTGGCGGCGTCGAAGCCGCCCTCGTTCGCTTCACGGGTGCGGATGCGCGTCACCGGTCCCGTCGGGCCGGCACCGGCCGGCGGCGGCGACCCCGGGCCGCCGAGCTCCGCGGTGACGTCGGTGTCTCCGGGCGGGGGCTCCTGGCCAGGCTCGCCGTCGACGCGCAGCAGCACCACGGTGATGTTGTCCGGTCCGCCGCCGGTGTTCGCCGCTTCGATCAGGGTCTCGCAGGCGGCCTGGCCGTCCGGCTCGGTCAGCAGGACCTCGGCGATCGTGGAGTCCTTCACCACGCCGGTCAGACCGTCCGAGCACAGCAGGATCTGGTCGCCGGGCAGCATCTCGAGCGGGATGAGGGTGTCGACCTCGACCTGGCGGTCGACGCCGATCGCCCGGGTGATCACGCTGCGCTGGGGGTGGGTGTTGGCCTCGTCCCGCGACAACCGGCCCTCGTCGATCAACTGCTGGACGAGGGTGTGGTCGGTCGTGAGCGGGCTGATCTCCTCGTTGGACCGCAGCAGGTAGGCGCGACTGTCGCCGACATGGGCGACGTGGAGCCTGCCGTCGCGGATCATGACCGCGGTGAGGGTCGTGCCCATGCCGCGCAGACCCGGGTCCGCCGACGCCTTGTCGAAGACGGTCCGGTTGGCGGTGACGATCGCGCCCGCGAGCGCCTCGGTCGCATCGGCCGGCGCCGCGAACTGGCGGCCGTCGACGTCCGCGATCGGCTCGAGCGCGGTCTCGGAGGCGACCTCGCCGGCGACGTGCCCGCCCATGCCGTCGGCGACGGCGAAGACGGTCGTGCCGCGGTAGAAGCTGTCCTCGTTCCCCTCGCGGACCATCCCGACGTTGGTCGCGGCGTACGCCGAGAAGCGGATGCCGCGTCCGGCGGTCACTTGCGCACCTCCACGACGGTCTTGCCGATACCGAGCTGGTCGCCCGCGGCGATCGGCGTCGGTGTCGTGACCTTGACCTGGTTCAGGAACGTGCCGTTCGTCGAGCCGAGGTCGGCGACCAGCCAGGCGCCGCCGTCACGATAGACGTGCGCGTGATGGTCGCTCACGTACGGGTCGGGCAGGGCGACGGTGGACGCGTCGGCGCGCCCGAAGGTGATGGCGTCGGCGCCGAGGGCCAGCACGCGCGGCCGGCCGTCCGGGATGTGCACGACGAGCTCCCGCGGGGGCGTCCGTGTCTTGCGCCGCGTCTGCCGCTGCGCGGTCCGGGCGGCGGCACGCGGCACCGCGGCCCGGGACGTGGACGGGGTCGCCGAGACGTCCCGGATCACCGCCCGCACGGCGCGGGCGACGAACACGTACAGCAGCAGCAGGAACAGCCCCTGAAGGAGGGTCAGGACGATGGGAGGCACCCGTTACGGCCCTGTGGAGAAGGTGAGCTTGACGCCGCCGAGGTCCAGCCGGTCCCCGGTGCGGATCTCCGAGTGCCCGACCGTCGCCCCGTTCACGCGGACGCCGTTCGTCGACCCGAGGTCCTCGACCGTCCAGCGGTCGCCCTCGAGCACCATGCGGGCGTGGCGGCGCGACACCGAGGGGTCGTCGAGGGTGATGTCGCACTCCGGCAGGCGGCCGATGGTTGCCGTGCCGGACAGCGGGATCCGGGCGCCGGCCCGGTCGCCGGCGGCGAACTCCAGGGACGCGGTCGCTGTGCCGCTCGCGGGCAGCACGGTCGTGGCGGCGCCGCTGGATCCGCGGACCGTCTGGACGGGAGCCGCCGGCTGAGGGGCGGCGGCCGGCGATGGCGCGGCCGGCGCCGGCGCCGCTGCCCTGGCCTCGGCCTTGCCGCGCAGCTCGTAGGTGCCGACGCGGACGTGCCCGCCTGCCTCGACCTCGATGCGGACCGGGCCCTGCATCCGCCACCCGCGGTCGTCGGCGGTCCGCTGGACCACGTCGGCGAGCTCGCGCTTCAGCGAGTCGCTGAACCCGCTGAAGCGCTCGACGTCGTCGCGCGAGAGGGTGAAGCGGTAGACGTTCGGCACGAACACGCCGTCGAGGCCGACCTGCTGGTAGTTGGCGGCGTACCGCTGCAGCGCCTTGGCGAGCTCGACCGGCTGCAGCCCCGAGCGGAACGCGCGCGCGAAGAACCCTTCGACCGCGCCCTCGAGGCGCTTCTCGAAGTCACGGAGGATGCTCATGCGGCGGCTCGGGGCTCCTTGGCGGCGGGCAGGGGACGTCGGGCGAAGTGTAGAGGGCACCGCCCCGGAACTTGGGCTGTCCAAGCGGGAACGTGGACGGCCGGCGCCTGGGGTGGCCGTTTCGCCCGGCTCTTCGCGTTGCTTCGCTCCCGCTGCCCGCCGTTGCGACGTTGACGCGGGATCCCGCGCCAACGTCGCACTCGACGCGGCTCCGCGCCGGCGCCGGCGAGGTGGCTCACCTCGGGGCCAGGCGTTAGAGTGGATCCCCGCCCTTCGGGGCGCCACGGGCGAGTGGCGGAATAGGCAGACGCGCAGGATTCAGGTTCCTGTGTCCGAAAGGATGTGGGGGTTCAAGTCCCCCCTCGCCCACAACACCGTGGGGAATCCCCCACCACCTCGACACCGCTGCGGACATCGCAGCAGACGCGGCCGAGCTGACGGCAGCGTCGGAACGACCGGCCGACGAAGCGCACCCCGATGCGCCGCGTGCGACAGAACAGCAACCCGGCACAAGTGACGCCATGGATTTCGCCCATGGCCTCAGCGCCGCCAAGCGCAACGACCTCGCCGCCGCCCGCATCCGGGGTGCGAGCCCTGGTGTGCTGCCCCCTCGCAGCTGATCGGCGACGCCCCAGCGGCCGGCGCGGCGGTGACCGCAATCGCTGGCGCCGTGCTGACCTCCGCTTCCGGCCCGGTCTGCGCTGCGGGCGAAGCGCACCAGCAGCCGGCGGCATGAGGGCGGTCCGTACGCACGGCGACGTAGGGCTTGTCTACCGAACGGCAGACACCGCTCGAGCCAGATGGCAGATGTGCTGGCGGTGGGCCCCCGCCGATACCCATCGCATGTCCTCCACCTGATGGTCTCACCGCCTCAAAGCGCACCAGCCTCGCCGAAGCTCGCATCCGCGGCGCCGGCCTCCCGAGGGTCCTGTCCCCATCGACGCAGCGGCCGGGTCAGGCGTCCGTCGTCAAGCCGGTCACCACCTCAGGGTCCTCGCATCGAGCTCCGGGAGCTGTGAGGAGCGCCGTCTACAACCTGGTGCCTGGATCGCCCGCGAAGTGGTGGCTCAGGCTCGCCCGCTTCTACCGAGACTTCTACCGAAACTTCTACCGGACGGGGTGAAATCGGGTAGAAGCGGCCGGCACGGTCCAGCACGCCGATCGAAGAAACCGCAGGCCAACGGCACCTTCGCGCGGCAATCATTTTCGGCGACGTGCGCGCCCGCCCCCGGGCGCCCTGAGAATCAGGGCTGGCCCCGATGACCGCGGAGGTGTCGATCCCTAGGGTCAGCGGCGTCGAAAGGAGCACACATGCCGAATGACCGA
>JACCXR010000544.1 GCA_013696915.1 Euzebyaceae bacterium | reverse complement strand
GTCGGCGCCGGCGGCGGCTCGATCGCCCACGTGGACAGCGGCGGGCTGCTGAAGGTTGGGCCGCGCAGCGCCGGCGCGCATCCCGGCCCGGTCTGCTACGGTCTTGGCAACGCCGAGCCGACGGTGACGGACGCCAACCTCGCCCTCGGACGTCTCCCCGCTGCGGCCCGGCTCGGTGGTGGTCTGGCTCTCGATCTCGACGCCGCCCATGCCGCGCTGGACGCCGTCGCGCCGGAGCTCGGTCTCGACCGCGCCCGGCTCGCCGCAGGGATCGTCGCGGTCGCGGACAGCGCCATGGCGAACGCGATCCGCGAGATCACGGTCAGGCGGGGCATCGACCCGCGAGACTTCGCGCTCGTCGCCTTCGGCGGGGCGGGTCCGCTCCACGCCGCGGCCATCGCCGAGGAACTCGACCTGCAGCGAGTGGTCGTCCCGGCCGATCCCGGGGTCCTGTCGGCCTGGGGGATGCTCCAGTCCGACACCCGGCACGACGCCGTGTCCAGCTTCTTCGCCCGGGTGGCCGACGTCGACCCGGACACGCTCGGCGGCGCGCTCGCCGACCTGGCCGAACGCGCCCGGCTCATGCTCAAGGAGGACGGCGTCGAAGCGGACGCGATCGCGCTCGAGCCCTCCGCGGACCTGCGCTACGCCGGCCAGGAGTACACGGTCACGGTCGGGTTCGCCGCCGGCGAGGCGCCCGGTGGCGTCCTCGCCACACTGCCCGACGCCTTCGCGGACGCCCACAAGGCCCGGTACGGCCACAACAATCCCGGCGAGGCCATCGAGTTCGTGAACCTCCGGATGACCGCGTACGGCCGCGTTCCGCGCCCGGCCCGGCAGACGCTGGCGGTACGGCCGCATCCCGAGCCGATCGCAACCGGAGAGACGTGGTTCGACGGACAGTTCTGGCCGACGCCCGTCTACCGGCGCGAACAGCTCGGCAGCGGCACCCGGCTGGACGGGCCCGCCGTGATCCTCGAGGACGCCTGCACCGTCCTGGTGCCGCCGGACTGGGCGCTGTCGACGTCGCCTCCGGGGCACCTGATCCTCACGAGGAGCCTGGGATGACGGTCGACCCGGTGACGGTCGAGGTGATCCGCAACGCCTTCGCCTCGATCGCGGCGCAGATGAACCACAACCTCGCGAGGTCCGCGTACACGCCGATCATCTACGAGATGAAGGACTGCTCCGTCGGACTGTTCGACGCCGGGGTCCGCCTCCTCGGCCAGGCACCCGGCCTGCCCATCTTCCTCGGGAACCTCGAGTCGGCGATTGACGTCACGACCGAGCACTTCGGGGGCCGGGACGTCTACCGGCCGGGCGACGTGTACGCGGTGAACGACAGCTACCTCGTGGGCAGCCACCTGAACGACGTCTCGGTCTTCTCGCCGATCTTCTGCGACGACCAGCTCGTCGGATTCGGAGCGACCAAGGCGCACTGGCTCGACATCGGCGCGAAGGACCCGAGCCAGGCGATGGACTCCACGAGCATCTACCAGGAGGGCTACCGCATCGGGCCGACGCAGCTGTACCGCGAGGGCCGGCCGGAGCGGGGCGTGCTCGAGTTCCTCACCCGCAACAGCCGCCTGCCCAAGTCCGTCTGGGGTGACCTCCACGCCCAGATCGCCGCCTGCCGCACCGGGGAGCGCCAGCTGGCCGAGCTCTACGGCCGCTTCGGCGCAGCCACCATCGCCGCGGCCGCCGAGTCCGTCTTCGCCCAGTGCGAACGCCTGGACCGGCAGGCGGTCTCGGCCATCCCCGACGGCGTCTACACGGCCGAGGGCGAACTCGACTCCTACGGCCCTGGCGGCGAGCCGGTCCCGGTCCGCGTGGAGGTGACGGTCGACTCCGACGAGGTCGCCCTGGACCTGTCCGGCTCCAGCCCCCAAACCCCGGGATGCATGAACTGCGGGTTCCCCCAGACGGTCGCGGCCGCCCGGCTGGCGTTCAAGTTCCTCGTGAACCCCGACGTGCCAGTCACCGCCGGAACCTTCCGGAACATCCAGGTCACGGCCCCGCCGCGATCGGTCTTCGACGCGCGCGAGCCGGCCGCCTGCCAGTACTACTACCCGCACCTCGGGCTCATGATCGACCTGTTCATCCGCGCGCTCGCGCCGGCGATGCCCGACCGGGTGGTCGCCGGCCAGCCCGCCGACGCGATGAACATCATGTTCTGCGGCACGCACCCCTCCACGGGGGAGCCGTTCGTGTCCGGGGAGGCCACTGCCGTGGGGTGGGGCGCGTACCTGTCGGGGGACGGCACGAACGGGCTCATCAACTACGGCGGCGGGGACCTCAAGAACATCCCGGTCGAGGTTCAGGAGGCCCGGTACCCCATCAGGGTCCACCGATACGGGCTGCGCGAGGACTCCGGTGGCCCCGGGCGGTCGCGCGGCGGTCTGGGGGTGGTCCGTGAATACGAGACCCTCGCGGACATGACCGTCTCGACGTGGTTCGAGCGGACGCGAACCCCCGGCTGGGGGCTCTTCGGCGGCCGATCCGGGGCGGTCACGGCCGTCGAGATCACCGAGGACGGCACAGCGCGTTCGCTGCTCAAGTGCAATCAGCTCGCGGTGCGGCGGGGCACCCGCATCGTCGTGGCCACCGGCTGAGGGGGCGGCTACGGCCCGCCGGAGGAGCGTGACCCTGCAGCGGTCCGGGAGGACATGGCGGACGGCTACGTCACCACGTGGCCGATCCATGACGCGGAAAGGCAGGTCGGGCGATGAGGAGACTGCAGTGGCTGGTTGCCTTCGTGCTCGCGGTGGTGTTGACGGCGTGCGCCGGGGCGGCCGACGAGCGACGGGAAGCGCGCGAGGAGGAGGGCACCGCCACGGCTGGGGAGCCCACCGTCGGCGCGTCCCAGCCCGAGGACGCAGGCACGGCCGGCGACGAGGCGACCGAGAGCGGGGCCGACGGCGAACTGACGGCGACCTTCTCCAACATCGCGGAGACCCCGACGCTGGATCCGGCTGTGGCCTTCAGCTCCGACGGGATCCTCTTCGTGCGGAACATCTACGAGGGGCTGCTCGAGTACGCGCCGGGCACCACGGAACTGCTGCCCGCGCTCGCCACGGAGTGGTCGCTCGCGGACGACGGCGTCACCTACACGTTCACGCTCCGCGACGACGTGCAGTTCCACGACGGCGCGCCCTTCGACGCCGAGGCCGCCCGGCTGGGTCTGGAGCGCATCCGCGAGGTCAACCAGGGCCCGGCGTCGCTGATGGGAAGCGTGGCCGGGATCGAGGCGGTCGACGAGACCACCCTCGTCGTCACGCTCGCCGAGCCGAACTTCTACTTCCTCGGCACGCTCCCCAAGCTGCCGATCGTCAGCCCGGAGGCCCTCGAGGCGAATGCGACCGACGACGACCCCCAGGCGCAGGACTGGTTCGCGACGAACGCCGCCGGAACCGGGCCGTACCAGCTCGAGCGCTGGGACCGGAACCAGGCGATCACGCTGACCGCGTTCGACGGGTACTGGCGAGAGTTCGAGGACGGCACCCCGACGCGGGTCGTCCTGCGCGTGGACCCCGACATCGCCACGGCCATGCAGCTCCTCCAGGCGGGGGAGATCGACATGATGGGCGCGGTCGGACCGGACGAGGCGGTCCACGCCGAGTCGATGGACGGTGTCAAGGTCGTCGA
>JACCXR010000525.1 GCA_013696915.1 Euzebyaceae bacterium | reverse complement strand
CCGACGACGGCGCTGGTGGCCGCGGGCCCGTACCGGTTCACGCGCAACCCGATGTACCTGGGCCTGTCGGCGGGGACGGCCGGCGTCGCCCTGATCACCGGCAACCCGTGGGTCCTGGCGCTGCTCGTCCCGGCGGTCGGCGTCGCGGATGCCGCGTTCATCCGTCCCGAGGAGCGGTATCTCGAGCGCACGTTCGGCGACGCGTACCGGGCCTATCGCACGAGGGTCCGCCGCTGGATCTGAGCGGCGGCGTTCTCCGGCGGGAGGGCGGCTTCGATCGCGGCCTCGACGGTCGTCTGGGCCCCGGCCTCCCAGGCTTCGGCGAATGCGCCGGGGGGGAGCTGCCGCCGCGCGGCGGCGAGCTGCCGGTCGTACTGGACTCGGTCGACCCCCGGCTCGGGGTCCAAACCGGCGTCGCGGAGCACCCGGTGCGCCGCGCCGAACAGGCGCACCGCCCGCTCCGCATCACCGCCCAGCTGGGCGGCGGCGGCGATGCCGGACAGGCAGTCGGCGATCATGACCCGCTGCCGGCTCTCCCGGTAGAGCGCCAGCGCCTCCGCGTACCGGGACCGGGCGAGCGCCGCGTCACCGGCGGCCAGGGCGACGGCACCGGTCAGGACGAGCACGAACCCCACCGCGGTCGGCGAGCCGGTGCTCCGCGCGGCGGCGAGGGCCTCCTCGGCGATCGCCGTGGCGCGCGCCGGTGCCCCGGCCATGTGGGTGGTCAGGGCGAGCGACGCCGCCGCTCGCGGGATCTCCCCCGTCCAGCCGCGCCGCCGGGCGGCCGCCATCGACTCGGCGTACAGGTCCCTGGCACGCGGGTAGTCGCCGGCACCCTCGGCCAGCGCTCCGAGGTTGGCCACGATCCGCACGACGAGCAGGTCGTCACCGGCGGCTCGGGCGAGCCGCAGCGCCTCGTCGAGCATGCCGGTTGCGGTGGCTGTGGCCGTCGGTTCGTGGCGCCCGCCGGCGATCGCGGCGAGGCCGAACAGGGAGCGGGCCTGACCCGCCGGGTTGCCGAGCCGGTCCCACAGCACCCGCGCCGCCTCGTACCGCTCGACGGCCTCGGCGTAATGGCCCTGGTTGGCCGCGAGGAACCCGTCGGCCAGGAGGAGCTCCGCGCGCAGCGGCTCCGGCAGCGTGTGGGGCCGGGAGAGAAGGCGGCCGGTCCACTGCCGCCCCTCGGCCAGCCGCCCCGTGGACAGCCACCAGCGGTAGAGCGCGGCGGCCAGCCTCGCGGCGAGCTCATCCCTTCCCGCGGTCGTGGCCCAGCGCAACGCGGTGTCGAGGTTGCCCGCCTCGTCGTCGAGCACCTCCAGCCGCCGGTCGTCGGCGAAGCCGGCCGGCGGCTTGCCGTGCTCGGCGACGCTGAGCAGGTGCTCGAGGTGGCGCAGGCGGCGGGTGAGGCCCTCCCCGCTGTCCTCCAGCCGCTCAAGGGCGTACTCGCGGACGGTCTCGAGCATGCGGAAGCGCTGACCGCGACCGCCCGGCTCCGCCCGGACCAGCCCGCTGTCCACGAGCACGTTCAGGGCTTCGACGACCGCACCGTCCTCGCCGGGGTCGGCGCAGACCGACTCGACGGCCTCCAGGGTGGCGCCGCCGACGAACACGGCGAAGCGCGCGAACGATCTCCGGGCGAGCGGGCCGAGCAGGTTGTGGCTCCACTCCAGCGTCGCGCGCAGGGTCCGACTCCGGGCCGGCAGGTCCGTGCCCGGCGCGGCCGGAAGGTCGATACGGCGCGGGAGCCGGTCCAGCAGCGCGCGCGGCGGCAGGACGGCAGCGTGGGCGGCGGCGAGCTCGATCGCCAGGGGCAGACCGTCCAGCCGGACGCACAACTCGGCCGTCGCAGCGACGTGGCCGTCGAGCGTGAAGTCGGGGCGGACCGCCTGCGCCCGGTCGACGTACAGCATGACCGCCTCGCAGGCATCGACGACGTCCTGCGGGGCTCCGGTGGCCGGCACCGTCAGTGGTCGGACGGGGAAGCGCCGCTCACCGCCCACCCGGAGCGGCACCCGGCTCGTCGCCAGCACCCGCACGTCCGGGCAGGCCCCGAGCAGCTCGACGATCGGTCCGGCGGCGCCGGGGAGCTGCTCGAGGTTGTCGAGGACCAGCAGCAGCCGGCGGTCCGCGATCTCGCGTCGCAGCGTCTCCAGCGCCGGACGGTCGGGGTCCTCCGCGATGCCGAGCACGCGGGCCACGGCGGGCGCGATGCCCGCTGGGTCCGTGAGTGATGCGAGCGGCACGAACGCCGCCTCGGAGACGTCGAGGGCGCGCTCGGCGACCGCCATCGCCAACCGGCTCTTGCCAACGCCGCCCGCACCGGTCAGCGTCACGAGCCGATGGTCGCCGAGCAGGCGCCCGACCTGGTCGAGCTCCGCGCCCCTGCCGACGAAGCGGGTCAGCAGCACGGGCAGGTTCGCCACGCGGCGGCGGGCGGTGGACGCCGGGGCGGCTGCGGCC
>JACCXR010000523.1 GCA_013696915.1 Euzebyaceae bacterium | reverse complement strand
TGCCGGTGCCTGGGTTGCCGGTGAAGCTCATGTGCAGGGTCGGCGGTTCGGAGTCCAGGCCGATCTTGCGCCGCATGCGGTCGACCAGCAGCAGGGCGGCGACCTCTCGGACGCGCCGCTTGACCTCGTGGAGGGCGACCAGCTCGGAGTCCAGCCGGTCCAGGACCTCGCGGATCGTCGTGTCGCGCACCGCGTCGGCCACGTCCACCAGCAGGTCGTCGGGGAGGTCGGCGAGCGGGTCCTCCACGCCGGCGAAGGGCTCGTCGACCGGCCCGCGGCCGAAGCGGTCCTCGACGGGCTCGTCCAGTCCGGGCCCCAGCGAGGGCCGCGCGTCGGCGCTCATCCGCCTTCAGGCGCCCTCGCCGTCGTAGCGCGACCCGTGGGGGGCCTCGGCGGCGTAGGACTGCAGCGTGTAGCGGACGACCCGGTCGTGGGTCTCCTGCCGGTTCAGGCGGAAGCCCGGCTCGTGCTGCGGGCGGTTGACGATGAACTGCAGCCCGGTCGTCTGCCGCCCGCGGCTGGTGTCGTACAGCGTCACGCGGATGTAGCGGTTGGGGTACGCCTCGCGGCAGCGGTTCACTTCGTGGAGCACGGCCGCGGCGTCCTGCAGGTCGAACATCGGCAGACCCCACATCTCCCAGTACACGTTGCGCGGGTGCGGGTCGTCGGTGAACTCCACCTGCGGCGCCCAGCCCTGGTCGATGCCGTACTGGGCCTGCGCGGCGATCTGCTCGTCGGTCAGCTCGTCGAGGTAGGAGAAGGTGCCCTGGGTGATGTGCATGCGTCTCGCCTCCTGCTCTAGCCGGCCAGGGTCGGTGTGGCCACCACGTCCGGCGTGTCCGTGGACTGGTACTCGAACGTGATGTCGCCCCACGTGTCGAGCGCCGCCTGCAGCGGCGCGCACTTCTGCGCCGCCTGCTTGAGGATCGCCGGGCCCTCCCTGACGTAGTCGCGGCCCTCGTTGCGGGCCAGGATCATGGCCTCCAGGGCGACGCGGTTGGCGGTGGCCCCGGCGGCGACGCCCATCGGGTGCCCGATCGTGCCGCCGCCGAACTGCAGGATGCAGTCCTCGCCCAGGTAGTCGAGGAGTTGATGCATCTGCCCGGCGTGGATGCCGCCGGAGGCCACCGGGAAGAGGCCGGGCATCCAGGCCCAGTCCTGGTCGAAGTAGAACCCCCGGTCCGGGTCCGTGGGGTTGAGGTTGTCGCGGCACGTCGAGTAGTAGCCCTTGACCATGCCGGGGTCGCCCTCGAGCTTGCCGACGACCGTGCCGGCGTGGATGTGGTCGACGCCCATCAGCCGTGCCCACTTGGCGATCACGCGGAAGTTGACGCCGTGGTTCTTCTGCCGGGTGTACGTCGAGTGCGCGGCGCGGTGCAGGTGCAGCAGCACGCCGTGGGCCCGCGCCCAGTGGGCCATCGACTGGATCGCGGTGTAGCCGATGGTGAGGTCGATCATGATGATGACACTGCCGAGCTCCTTGGCGAACTCGGCGCGCTCGTACATCTGTTCCATCGTGCCGGCGGTGACGTTGAGGTAGTGCCCCTTGATCTCGCCGGTCTCCTCCATCGCGCGGTTAACCGCCTCCATGCAGTAGAGGTAGCGGTCGCGCCAGCGCATGAACTGCTGGGAGTTGACGTTCTCGTCGTCCTTGGTGAAGTCCAGGCCGCCGCGCAAGGCCTCGTAGACGACGCGCCCGTAGTTCCGCGCCGACAGGCCGAGCTTCGGTTTGACGGTCGCGCCCAGCAGCGGCCGCCCGAACTTGTTGAGGTACTCGCGCTCCGTCACCATGCCGTGGGCCGGGCCCTGGAAGGTCTTGACGTACGCGGGCGGGATGCGCAGGTCCTCCAGACGCAGCGCCTGCAGCGCCTTGAAGCCGAAGACGTTGCCGATGATCGACGAGGACAGGTTCGCGATCGACCCTTCCTCGAAGAGGTCGAGGTCGTAGGCGATGTAGCCGATGAACTGCGGCGGGTTGCTGCCGGGCACCGGCTCGACCCGGTAGCACTTGGCCTGATACGTGGAGTAGTCGGTCAGCCGGTCGGTCCACACGATCGTCCACGTCGCCGTGGACGACTCGCCGGCCACCGCGGCGCAGGCCTCGGTCGCCTCGACCCCCGGCTGCGGCGTCACCCTGAACGCGGCCAGGATGTCGGTGTCCTTGGGCTCGTAGTCGGCGTTGTAGTAGCCCATCTCGGCGTAGGGGATCACGCCGGAGGACAGGCGCGCCTTCTGCCGGTCGGATCCCTGCGTGGCTGCCATCGGCTCCGCTCCTGTCGGTCGTGCGGTAGCGGCACGGGTCCCGAGCATCACCCACGACGCACGAAGTGTCTAGGCCAGGAGCGCCGCCCACCGTGAACCGGATGGTTCACAGTGGTCCCAGCGCGCGTTCACACCGCGGCGACGGCCGGCGTGGGCAGCGCCGGCGCCCGGGTCGCAGGCCGCCTTCCCGCCACGATGCCGACAAGGTCGACCACGCGGGCGGCGTAGCCCGCCTCGTTGTCGTACCACCCGAGGACCTTGAACTGGTGCTGCGGGCCGCCGCGGGTCGAGGGGAGGTCGACGGTGCACGAGTGGTGGTCGCCGACGTAGTCGGTGCTGACGAGCGGCTCGTCGCTGGCAGCCAGGACGCCGTGCCAGTGATCACCGGCCGCAGCGGCGACGAAGGCGTCGTTGATGTCCTCGACGGTGGTGGCCCGGTCGAGGATGACCGACAGGTCCGTCAGCGACACGTCGGGGACCGGGACCCGGACCGCGATGCCGACGAGCCTGCCGGCGAGCTCGGGCAGCACCACGTCGATCGCCTTGGCCGCGCCGGTCCGGGTCGGGGTCATGTTCAGGCTGGCCGCCCGCCCGCGGCGAGGGTCCTCGTGGATCGTGTCGTGGATCTCCTGGTCGCGGGTGAACGCGTGGATGGTGGTGACCAGCCCGCCGACGACGCCGAACTGCTCGTGGAGCACCTTGACCATGGGTGCCAGGCAGTTCGTCGTGCACGACGCGGCCGACACGATCTGCATCGTCTCGACGTTGTAGCGGTCGTCGTTGACGCCGACCACGACGGTGAGGTCGGCGTCGCGTGCCGGGGCGGTGACCACCACCTTGCGGGCCCCGGCCTTGAGGTGGTCGCTGCACGCGGCGCGCTGCGTGAACCGGCCGGTGGCCTCCACGACCACTTCGACCCCGAGCGCATGCCAGGGGCACAGCAGCGGCTCGGGCTGGCGGAGCACGCGGATGGGTTGGCCGTCCACCACGAGGTGGTGCTCGTCGTGCGCGACGTCGCCGGGGTAGCGGCCGTAGATCGAGTCGTACTTGAACAGCTGCGCGGCCGTCGATGGCGAGCCGCGCGTGTTGTTGACCGCGACGATCTCCACGTCGGCGCGGCCGGCCACCTGCCGCACGACCTGCCGGCCGATGCGGCCGAAGCCGTTGATCGCGACCCGCACCGGTGGCTCCATACCGCGACCCTGCACCTCTTGCCGGCAGCGGCGCGTCACCCCTGCGGGGGAACGGTCGCGTGGACCGGCACTCACGCGCCGCGCCCGAGCGCCACCGTTCGGCGCCGTTGTCCGTACGATGCCGGGATGCTGGTGCGCCCCGCCGCGCGCTCCGGCCCCCGCGTCTACACCACCGCGCGGCGCCTGCGGCAACTAGGCCCAGAGCCGGCGTCACACCCGGCCGCCGGCGGGTGCTACCAGCGGACCTCGGCGCAACCGGTGTGGTCCTCCGGCTCGACCTGCAGGGTGGCGTGGTCGACGCCGTAGCGGTCGCGAAGGAGCGCGCTCGCGGCGTCGAGCACCGGGTGCGGGTCGGCGCCCGCGAGGACCATCAGGTGCGCGGAGGCGACGTCCATCCCGGAGGTCAGCGTCCACACGTGCAGGTCGTGGACGTCGACGACCGCGTCGAGGGCCGCGAGGTCGGCCTGGATGGCGTCGGGCTGCAGATGCGGCGGCGCGTTCTGCACGAGCACGCTCAGCGCCCGCCGCCCCAGACGCAGCGCCCGCGGCACGATCATCACCGCGATCACACCGGCGACGAGCGCGTCGGCGTACAGCCAGCCGGTCGTGAGCACCACCACCGCCGCCGCGACCGCCCCGACCGACCCGAGCGTGTCCGCGAACAGCTCCAGCGCGGCGCCCTCCATCGTGATGGAGTCCTTGGCGCCGCCGCGGAGCAGGACCAGCCCGACGAGGTTGACCACCAGCCCCAGGGTCGCGACCACCAGCATCGGCACCGCCAGCACCTCCGGCGGGTCGAACAGCCGCCGGACCGTCTCGACCGCGACATACGCCACGAGGCCCAGCAGCAGCGCGGCGTTGCCCAGCGCGGCGAGGATCTCCAGCCGGTACAGGCCGAACGTTTGCGACGGTCGCCGGCGGGGACGGTTCGCCGCCGTCACCGCCGCGAGCGCGACGCCCAGCCCGACCGCGTCGGCGAGCATGTGTCCGGCGTCGGACAGCAGCGCCAGTGAGCCGGTGAGCACGGCCGTGGCCGCCTCGACCACGCAGAACCCGGCGATCAGCGCGAACGCCACGGCGAGGCGGCCGCGGTGGCGGCCCGCCGCGCTGACCACCCCGCCGTGATCGTGCGAGTGGGCCTCCATGGACCCCAGTTACGCCCGCCGCAGCCACGTTGGCAACACGGTTGCGATAACGGTCACCGACTGCGGGCAACCCTCGTGCGGTTGCCGTGGGTCGGCGGCACCAACACCGGTGTCCGATGGTTTAGAATGTCCTGAACGTCCTCACGGAGCCCTGTGAACGGAGGTGCGGTGGCGGACGATGCGGCGCTGAGCGCATTCGTCGAGCAACTCGGACTGCTGTGGCAGCGCTACGGGGCCAACCGGACGATGGGGCGCATGCTCGGCTGGCTGATGGTGTGCGACCCCCCCGAGCAGACCGCCGCCGACCTGGCGGAGGCGCTCGGCGTCAGCAGGGGCAGCGTGTCGACCGCCACCCGGCAGCTCGAGGCCGCCGGGCTGGCCGAGCGGGTCGGGGCGCCCGGGGACCGGCGGCTGCGGTACCGGATGACCCCCGGCGGCTGGGACGCGACGGCACGGGTGCGCGCCGGGGAGCTGTCCACCCTCGTCGCTCTGGCAGAGCAGGCCCGCGGTGCGCTCGCCGGCGAGCCCGAGCCACGGCGGGGCCGCGTGGAGGAGTTCCGCGACTGGGCGACCTGGTGGGAGCAGCGGTACGGCCAGATGCTGGCCGAGTGGGAGGAGCAGCAGTGACCGACGCCGCCGTCAATATCGACCGGCTGTCCAAGCGCTACGGCGCGGTGCGGGCCCTGACCGACCTGACGCTGCGGGTGGAGTCCGGGGAGGTGTTCGGCTTCCTCGGCCCGAACGGTGCGGGCAAGACGACGACCATCCGCCTGCTGCTCGACCTCATCCGGCCGACCGCCGGCCGGGCCGAACTGCTCGGGATGGACAGCCGCCGGGACGCCGTCGCCATCCGGCGTCGCACCGGCTACCTGCCCTCGGAGCTGGCGCTCGACCCGCGGCTCACGGCCGGCGAGCTGCTCGACTACTACGGCCACCTGCGCGGTGGCGTCGACACGGCATGGCGCGACGGGCTCGTCGACCGGATCGGCCTCGACCCCTCCCGCCGGCTGCGGACGCTCTCCACCGGCAACAGGAAGAAGGCCGGGATCGTGCAGGCCTTCATGCACCGCCCCGACCTGGTGATCCTCGACGAGCCGACCAGCGGACTCGACCCGCTCGTGCAGCGGGCCTTCCTCGACCTCGTGCGCGAGGTCGCGGCCGGCGGCGCCTGCGTGTTCCTGTCCTCCCACGTGCTCACCGAGGTCGAGGACGCCGCGGACCGCGTCGGGATCATCCGCGCCGGCGAGCTCGTCACCGTCGACACCGTGGCCGCGCTGACCAGGCAGGCGGTCCGCCACCTGGTGCTGCGCTTCACCGGGCCGGTGCCGGCCGAGGCGTTCGCCGGCCTCGACGGCGTCAGCGACGTGACCGTCGACGGGGCCCTGGTCGACGCGACCGTGACCGGCTCGCCCGATGCGCTCGTGAAGGCGGCGGCGAGGTTCGAGCTCGCCGACCTCTCCCCCCGCGACACCGAACTCGAGGACGTGTTCCTCGCCTTCTACCGGGAGGCGTCGTGATGCTCGGCAGCGTGTTCACCAAGACGCTCCGCGACCAGCGCCGGTCCGTCATCGGCTGGCTGCTCGGCATCGTCCTGCTCATCGCCTACGTCGTCGCGTTCTGGCCGAGCATGGAGCGCTCGCCGGCGCTCACCCAGATCACCGAGGAGCTGCCCGAGGCTCTGCGGGCCTTCGTGGGCGGCGCCGACCTGACGACCGCCCGCGGCTTCTTCTCCACGCAGCTGTTCGCGTTCATGCTTCCGGTCCTCGTCGGCATCCTGGCGGTCGGCAAGGGCGCCGCCACGGTCGCAGGCGAGGAGGAGCGCGGCGACCTGGATCTGCTGCTCGCCCAGCCCGTCCCCCGCTGGCGCGTCGCGCTCGAGAAGGCCGCGGCCGTGCTCGCGACGATCGCGGCGGTCGTGGCGGTGTCCTGCGCGGTGCTCTGGACCGGCATCGCGGTCATCGGCGCCGACGTGACGGCCGCCGAGGTCGCTCGCGGGATGGTGGGGCTGGGGCTGCTCGGCTGGCTACTCGCCGCGGTCGCGCTGGCGGTGGGTGCCGCCACCGGCCACCGCGGCACCGCAGTCGCCGCGGGCGCCGTGGTCGGGCTGCTCGCCTACCTCGCCAGCACCTTCGCGCGCCTGGCCAACGGACTCGGCTGGCTGGCTGCGGCGTCGCCGTGGACCTGGGCGTTCCGCGGGGACGCCCTCGGTGAGGGACCGGGCGCGTCGGGGGTCGCGGGGCTGGTCGTGTTGACCGCCGCGCTGCTGGCGGCCGGCATCTGGCGCTTCACCGAGCGGGACGTCGGCGTCTGACCCGTGGATCGCCGAGGCCGGTCCGAGCCGCGCGATGGCCGTCAGACGAACAGCCGCGCAGTGTGGACGAACGCCTCGCCGCCGTCCCCGGACCACTCGAGCGCGCCGAGCCCGCGCCACTGCTCCGGCTCGCCGCGGCCGCTCAGCAGCAGGATGAACGCCGCCGGCGTGGCGCTGACCGCGTGCGCGGCACCCGCGGCGCCATTTCGCCAGCGCCCCCGCGCGTCGCGGACCTCGAGCGCGGCGTCGTGGTCGACGGGGCCCCGCAGCGCGATCTGCAACGCGGCCCCGTCGTCCGCGCCGGAGCGCGCGGCGAACAGCTGCGGGGTGAACCGCAGGAGGTAGCGGCAGGCCTCCGCCACGGCGGGAGAATCCTCGTCGAGGTCGACGGGCTCCCCGAGCGCGACCGAGAGGTCGTGGGCGTGCACCCAAAGGTCCAGGCAGGCCGCGCCGAGCACGCGCTCGGTGCTCGCCCCGTCGCCGCGCCCTGTCGTGTCCGCGCCGGTCAGCGCCGCGACCCTGGCTGCCTCGCGCGCCCGGGCGGCGCGCAGCTCCGCGACCAACCGCTCCGGCGTGGCGCCCGCGCGCACACCGGGGCCGGGGGTCGTCGCCACGTGGGCGACCACGCCCTTGACGTCGAGGTCGGGGCACGGGGTGGGGCGCGACCACTCAGCCGGACCGATCCGCTCGGCGAGGGCGACGACCCGGTCCCACAGGTCTTCGACCGCCTTGGCTGCGTCGTCCATGAATGGCCCCATCCTCGGCTCGGGCAATGCCGGCGCCGACGAGGGCGTTGGCCGCCCCGATGACGACTGTACAGAAGGGCGTGACCTCCCTGCCGGCGGGAAGCGACCGGTCCGCCGTCTCCCGCGCCGTCGGCTACGAGGCGAGGGTGGGAGCGGCGCGGGTCTCGGCTCCCTGACCGCATGGCGGTGTGATGCCGTCCCGGCCGACCAGGGCCGCGAGGCGCGGGAGGTCGAGCAGGCGGATCTCCGCGTAGCCCCCGCGGACCAGGTTGCGCCGTCGCAGATCGCGCATCACGCGGCTGACGGACGGCCGGCGGGCGCCGAGCAGCTGCGCGATCACGGCGTGCGACAGCCGGACGACGGGTGGGCCGTCGCCGGAGGCCTCGCGTTCGTCGAGCAGGAGCGTCGCGACCTGCCCCGTGAGGTCCATCGTGAGCATGGCGAGGATGCGCTGCTGGTTCTCCTCGAGGCGGCGCGCCACCGACGTGGTCCACCGCAGCGAGATCGTCGGCGACG
>JACCXR010000382.1 GCA_013696915.1 Euzebyaceae bacterium | reverse complement strand
GCGCGTCGAGCTCCGCTCGCAGCGCGGCCAGGTGGCGGTCGTAGCAGTCCCGGTCGGCGCCGGGTTCGTCGGTAAGACCGGAGGTCTGCAGGAGTGTGCGGGCGGCACCGAACAGCCGCGCCGCGCGCAACCGGTCGCCGTCGAGGTGCGCCACGGCGCCGAGGCCCTCCAGGCAGTCGATGGCCCCGTGGCGCTGGCCGCTGTCGCGGCAGATCGCGAGCGCCTCACGGTAGCGGGCGGCGGCGACCTCGGGGTCGAAGCGTTCGAGCGCGATCACGCCGCCGAGCAGCAGCGCGAAGTGCAGCGCAGCCAGCGAGACGCTGACCCTGCCCGCCGTCACCGCTTCCTCCACCAGCGCCGCGGCTGCGGCCGCATCTCCGTCGGCGAGCGTGGCGATGGCGACCTGCGCGCCGCAGCGTGCAATGTCGGGCGCGCTTCCGATCATGCGGGCGACGCCGAGTGCCTGCGCGTAGCGCGCCTTGGCGCCGGGGGTGTCGCCCTTGCCCTCGGCGACGGCGCCGAGCAGGGCCAGGACTCTGACACGGCCGGCGTCGTCGCCCGCCCGCCCGGCGAGCTCCTCCGCGTGCCGGGCCAGCTCTTCGGCTTCCTCCGGCCGCCCCAGCCGGTACCGGGTACCGGCAGCCCCGTAGAGTGCTCGTGCTTCGCCGGCGGGCTCGTCCAGCCGGTTCCAGATGGTCCGGGCCTGCTCGAAGTCCTCCTCGGCGGCGCCGTAGCGGGCGAGGTTCATGGCGAGACTGCCGCGCGCGACGAGCAGCTCGGCTCGCACGGCCTCCGCGAGCCCGGTGGGCTGCGCGAGCACGCGCTCGATCCACCCGCTGCCCTCGACCGTCCGCCCCGAGTCGAGCCACCACCGGTACAGCGCTGCGGCGAGCCGCCCGGCGACTGCCGTCTCCCCGGCTTCGAGCGCCCAGGTGAGCGCGGCGCGGAGGTTGTCGGTCTCCGGCTCGAGCCACTCCAATTGCCGGACGTCGGTATGGCCCAGCGGCGGCCGCCCGCGTTCCGCCGACGCCAGGTACTGCTCCGCGTGCCGCCGCCGAGCGTCGGTGACCTCGCCGGCCGCCTCCAGCCGCTCGAGCGCGTACTCGCGGAAGGTCTCCAGCATCTCGAAGCGCGGCTCGCCTTCGGCTCCGCGGCGGCGGCGCACCAGGGCGCTGTCGACCAGGGCGGGCAACGCGCCGGACGGGTTGGGGACGACCTCGTCGCTCAACGCGTCGATCGCCTCGGCGGTCGCGCCGCCGGCGAAGACGCCGAGCCGCGCGAACAACCGCTGAGACGCCGGCGGCAGGAGGTCGTAGCTCCAGTCGATCGCGCCCCTGATCGTGCGCTGACGGTCGGGGAGGTCCCGCGCGCCCTCGGTCAGCAGGTCCAACCGCCGTTCCAGCCGGACGAGGATCTCCTCGGGCGACAGCGTGTCGACTCGGGCTGCCGCCAGCTCGATGGCCAGCGGCAGCCCCTCGAGCGCCCGGCAGATGTCGCCGACCGCCGCACCGTTGGCACCTGTGAGCTCGAACCCGGGCTCGACGTCCTGGGCGCGCTCGACGAACAGGTCGACCGACTCGGACGCCGGCGGTCCCGCCTCGTCGGGGAGCGTCAGCGAAGGAACGGGATAGCGTCGCTCGCCGTAGAGACGCAGCGGCGTGCGGCTGGTGGCGAGGATCGTGAGCGCAGCGCAGCGCTGCAGCAACTCTGCGAGCATCGGGGTGGCGGGCAGGAGATGCTCGAGGTTGTCCAGGACGAGCAGCAGGCGACGGTCGCCGATGTGTTCGGCGACGGCGCGCAACGGTGAACCGCCCACGGAATCGTCGGCGGCGAGGGTCTGGGCGATGGTCGGCAGGACGAGGTCGGGGTCCGCGACGGACGCGAAGGGGATGAAGGTGACGCCGCCCGGATGGCGGTCGGCGACGCGCTCGGCGGCCGCGATCGCGAGCCGCGTCTTGCCGATCCCTCCCGGGCCCGTCAGCGTCAGCAGCCGGCATCCGGCGAGCATTCGGACCGCGTCGTTCAACTCGTCGTGCCGGCCGACGAGGGCGGTCATCTGCGCCGGCAGCGTCACCGTGGCCAGGTCACCCGGTGCCGGAGCGCGAAGGGCCGTCCGCGCGGGCGGCGACCAGTCCAGCTCGGACTTCTGGAGCAGGATCGCCTCTTCGAGGCGCTGCAGCTCCGGTGAGGGCTCGAGGCCGAGCTCGTCGGCGAGGGTGCGGCGCAGCGCCTGGTAGGCGGCCAGCGCGTCCGCCTGCCGGCCGCTGCGGTACAGCGCGAGCATCAGCTTGCCACGCACGCCTTCCCGGAGGGGATGCCCGGCGACGAGCGTCTCCAGCTCACCGATCAGCGCCGCGTGGTGGCCGAGGGCCAGGCGTGCCTCGACGCGGCCTTCGACCGCGGCGAGGCGGGCTTCCTCCAGACGGGCGGCGGCGGCCTGGGCGAATGGCTCGGACGCCAGCTCGCCCAGCGCGTCTCCCCGCCACTGGCCCAGCGCTCGGTCGTAGACGGCGAGCGCGTCGTCCCAGCGTCCGTCGAGTAGCGCCCGGTCGCCCTCGGCGGCGGCGGCTTCGAAACGGGTGACGTCGAGCTGCTCCGGCTCGATCCGGATGGCGTAGCCCGCGGGCGCCGACACCAGCAGCCGGTGCTGGCCGGTCCTGGCGCCGGACTCGAGGAGGCGCCGCAGGAGCGACACGTAGGTGTGGAGGTTGCCAGTGGTGCTTGCGGGGGGATCGGCGCCCCACAGGCCCTCGACGAGCCGGTCCAGCGAGACGACCTGGTTCGCCTGCAGCAGCAGCACCACGAGCAGCGCCCGCAGCTTGGGTCGGCTGACCTCGATCTGGCGGGTCCCGTCGGTCACTTCCAAGGGCCCGAGGAGCTTGAACTCGACGAGCCCGACCGGTCCGGCGGATTGCTGGTCGGTGAGCGGCGTGCTGCGTCGCAAGGTGTACCGATCGTAGCCGAACGACGCCACGCTGCGTCAGATCACGCCCCTGGTGCGGCGTCACGACGCGGACGGATCGCGATCCTGAGGACGTCAGTCCGCGATGCGCAGCGCCACGGCCGGCTTGATGCGCGACGCCTGCTGCGCGGGCGCCGCCGTCGCGGCGAGCGAGGCGACGATCGCGATGCCCAGGAGCAGGGCCAGCTGCCCCCACGGCACGGTGAACGGCGCGCTGATGTCGCCGAGCGCGTCTGACTGCGTGATGATCTGGTAGCTGGTGACGAGAGCGAGCGCCGTCCCGATGACGATGCCCTCCAGCGCGACGAAGCCGCTCTCGAGCAGGAACGCCGAGCGCACCTTCCCGGCCTGGACGCCGAGGCTGCGGAGCATGCCGACCTCCCGGCGGCGTTCGCGCACGGCGCGGACCATGATCACGCCGAGGCCGGCGATGCCGACGACCAGTCCGAGCGCGAGGTAGCCCTGCATCAGTCGGAAGAACTGCGTGTTCGCCTGGCTGTTCTCCTCGACCAGCGAGCGGAACGTGTCGGCCTGGACGCCGTTCGCGACGAAGTCGCCCTGGATCCGCGCGGCGACCGCCTCCGCGTCCGCGCCGTCGGCCACGTCGATGTAGTAGCGCGCCGGGACCGTGAGCGCCACCGCGTCGGCGACCGAGTCCTTCGACATCCAGATGCTGAAGGTCAGGCCCGCGTCGGAGACGGCCGCGACCCTGCGCTCGGTCACGGCCCCGCTGGCGGGGTCCCTGACCTCGAGCACGTCGCCCGGGGCGACGATCTGCTCGGGCGGTCCGCCGCCGTCCTGGAGGAAGAAGGAGTCGACGACCGCGAGCCCCGGGTCCGCGGCGACGGCGGCCCACACGTCCGCCTCGGTCGGGTAGGCGTCCGTGTCCCACTCCTGCAGCCCGGGGGCGCCCCGGCCGACGAAGTCCGCGTCGACCCCGGCGATCCCCCAGGAGGCGAACTCCTCGCGCGACGGCGGGCGGAACTCGGCCTGCCCCACGTCGAGGACCGCGACCTCGGCCACGCCGCCGACGCCGGCGAGATCGTCCGGGTCGACCGGGTTCGCGGGCGCGGCGTTCGCGAGGACGTCGTAGCCGCCGCCCTCGTCGGCGGTGACCTCGTCGGTCAGGCTCGCGAAGACCTGCGACAGCACCGAGATGAACACGAGCGTGAAGACGACCAGGCTGTACATCGCGAGCGTCATGCTCGTCCGGAACCGGCGCGCGAGCGGGTAGGCGACGCCGAGGCGCACCACCAGGCTCCTGCCGCCCCCGAGGAGGCGGAGCAGTCGCCCGACGGACTCCTGGTTCTGGCCGACCAGCGCGACGGCCGACGCCGTGAGCACGACGCCCTGGACGACGAAGACCTGGATGTCGCCGCCCTCGAAGCCGACGATCTGGTCGGCGAAGACGGCGTACGCCAGCGTCAGGCCGGCCAGCAGGGACAGCACCGGCCGGCGGGGGAGGACGCGGCCGAGCACTCCGGCGAGGCACAGCGCGGTCAGGGCCGGGAACGCCAGGCCGCCGTAGGGGTCGCCGCCGGCGATCGAGGCCACCGACGCCGCTCCGAACGCGACCGCGCCGACCGCCTGGAGCACCGGCACCAGGCGCCGCTGCGCCCGCGCCGCCGGTTCGGGAAGGTCGCGGATGGCGCGGATGATGTTGATCCGGCTGATCCGCAGGCTGGTGACGAGGATCGTCAGCAGCGAGATGATCAGCCCGACCAGGAAGCCGGTGGCGATGCTCTCCACGGGCACGGTGAAGGTCAGGGTGAGATCGCCGAACGAGGCGAAGATGCCGGTCGCGACCAGGACGATGACCCGCCCGACGAGGATCCCGAGCAGCGCACCGAGCAGCGCTGACACGACGGCGTACGCGGCACCCTCGATGGCGAACATCCGCACGAGGTCCCGCCGCTTCAAGCCGACGGCGCGGAGCATCCCGAGCTCGGACTTCCGCTCCTCGGCGAGCATCACGAAGATGTTGACGAGCAGCAGGATGCCGGCGAGCACGGCGAACGACCCGATGGACAGGAACAGCTCGCTGAACGAGGCACCCGCCGCGTCGGCCGCGGCGAGGACGTCGGACTTGACCGGGCTGACCTGGACCCCTTCGACGCCGGCCAGGGCCGCCTCGACCGCGGCCGTCGCCGGCGCGGTCGCGTCCGCGCCCGTGAACACGTCGCCGGCCGCCGAGACCAGGACCAGGTCCTGCGGCGGCTGCGCCGTCTCGGCGCCGGGGCCGGCGGACTCTCGCAGCGACTGGATCGTCCCGGGCGCGACGAACGCGTTCATCGACGTCGCCTCGAAGCCCGTCCAGTACCCGGCCACCCCGGTCCGCGGCAGGATCGCCGTGACGGTCAGCTCCTCGGAGGTGCCGTAGGCGAAGGCCTCGACGGCGTCGCCGACCTCCACGCCCAGCTCGGCGGCGAGGTCGGTGCCGACGGCGGTCTCCCCGGCCTTCGGGGTCGCGCCGGAGATGCCGGTCGCGGCCGGGTCCCCCCCGAATGCGGCGGCCGCGGCGAAGTCGACCTCGAGCAGCTGCGCCGCCGGTTGTGCCCTGCGGTCCCCCTCGTCGGTCGTGGCGACGGCGGCCTGCAGGGTCCGCAGCGCCAGCACCCCGTCGATGCTGGGGTCGGAGAGGCCGTCCAGGGCGGCCGCGGCGGCCTCGCCCGCCTGCGGCGTCGCGCTGCGCACGACGAGGTCGGTCGGGCCGAGCTGATTCGGGGCGCTCGCGCGCACCGACGCGTCCAGGGTGTCGCCGACCAGCAGCGAGCCCGTGATGATCGCCGTCCCGAGCAGCGAGCCGAGGATCACCAGCGTCGTCTCGCCCCGGCGCCGGGTCGCGCCGCGCAGCGCCAGGCGGGCGAGCACCGGCCGGCGGAGGGCGGCGAAGGCGATGGCTGCCAGGAGGGCGGCGGCGACCGCGATCAGGACGGCCATGTCAGGCCCGGTTCGGGGCGTCGTCGACGATCGCCCCGTCCTGCATGACGATCAGCCGCTCCGCCGACCCGCCGATCGCGGGGTCGTGGGTGACGAGCACGAGCGTGAGGCCATCGGCGTGCAGCTCGCGCAGGAGGTCCAGGACGCGTTCGGCCGTCGTGGTGTCGAGGTTGCCCGTGGGCTCGTCGGCCCAGATGAGGGCGGGTTCGATGGCGATCGCGCGCGCGACCGTGACCCGCTGCTGCTCGCCGCCGGACAGCTCGTTCGGGCGGTGGTCGATGCGGTGTCCCAGTCCCACACGGTCGAGCACGGCTTCGGCCCGCCGGCGGGACTCCTTGGCCCCGATGCCGTTCAGCAGCAGCGGCAGCTCGACGTTCTCCGCCGCCGACAGCACCGGGATGAGGTTGAACGCCTGGAAGATGAAGCCCATCCGGCGCGCGCGGTGCGCGGTGCGCTTGGCGTCGGACATCGCGTGCAGGTCGTCGTCCTCGACGAGGACGGTGCCGGCGTCGATGTCGTCCAGGCCGGAGAGGCAGTTGAGGAGGGTGGTCTTGCCGGAGCCGGAGGCCCCCATGACGGCGACGAACTCGCCGCGGCGGACGGTGAGGTCCAGGCCGCGGAGGGCCTCGACCTCGACGGCGCCGGTCCGGTAGACCTTGCGCACGCCGGTCGCGACGAGGATCCGGTCGACGGCGGGGGCGGGCGCGGGGTGTGCAGGCGCGGCGGCGGGCTTGGCGGCGGAACTCACGGGCTCTCCTCGGCGGCAGTGGGGCGACGGCCCCCGGCGACGGCACGACCACGGTAAACCCCCGATGGGGGTCCGGTCGTCGGTCCATCGGGCGATCGGGCCGTCATCCGTACGGGCCCCGGTGTTGAATGCTCACCATGTCCGCCGAATCCGACGACGCCCGGCTGGTTGCGGCTGCGCGCTCGGGGAACCCGGACGCCTTCGAGACGCTCGTCCGCCGCCATGGTGGCAAGGTGTACCGGGTCGCCCTGCGCCTGGTGGGCGACCCGACCGATGCCGAGGACGCCACCCAGGACACCTTCGTGCAGGCCTGGCGCCACCTCGAGCGGTTCCGGGGCGACAGCGCCTTCTCCACCTGGCTGTACCGCATCGTCGTCAACCGCTGCCTGCGACTGCTGCGGGACCGCCCGTCCACCGCTCCGCTCGTCGAGCTCCCGGCTCCCGCCATCGCGGACCCGCAGCGGGCCGTCGAAGTCGGCAGCCAGCTGGAAGCCGTGAGCCGAGCGGTGCTCGCGCTGCCCTTCGAGCGGCGGGCGCCCCTGGTGCTCCGGGAACTCGAGGGTTGCACGTACGAGGAGATCGCGGACGCCCTGGAGATCTCGCTGCCCGCGGTCAAGGGTCGGCTCCACCGAGCCCGTCGCGAGCTCCTGACCGCGTTGAGGGGATGGACATGAACGAGCGCCTGCCCTGTGGAGCGGACATGGACGCCCTGGTCGAGCAGGTCGCCGACGGCGACGAGCGCCTGCGCTCGCCGCACCAGGAGATCTGTGTCCACTGTCAGACGGCGCTCGAGGAGCTCGCGCGGGCCTGGGCGCCGGTGAGCGCCCTCGCCGGTTCGGAGGGCGCGCTCCCGGAGCGGGTCGTCCACAGGATCATGCGCCGGATCTGGCGCGCCGCGGCCGCCGGCTGGCACACGGTGGCCGTCACCGCCCGCGGGAAGACGACCATCTCCGACTGGGTTGTCGGGCTCATCGCCGAAGGGGCCGCGCGCGAGGTCGAGGCCGTCCACCTGATCGGCGGCAGCCTGGCGCACGTGGCGCAGGCCCTGCGTTCGCGGCGGCCAGGGAGTCCCCCGCCACCGCACAGTCCGCGCGGGCTGGCGGCCGAGATCGGCCCGCAGCAGGCGACCGTGGAGATCGCGCTCACCGCGGTGTACGGACCCGGTCTGCTCGACGTGGCCGAGGCGGTGCGCCGCACCGTCGCCGAGCGGGTCGAGCAGATGACCGGACTCGAGGTCGTGGAGGTCGACGTCACGGTCGAGGACCTCCACGTCGAGCGTTGATGACCGGGCGAGGTCGAAAGGTTTCGGAACTTTCTCGGCGATCCTGGATCGAAGGTCATAAGAGGGCGGACAACGACGTCTGCAGCGTCGCCCGACCGACCGGCACGTGGACTTCCACCGTGAGGGACCAGCTATGACAACAGCCCAATTCGCGACGTTCGTCGGTCTGGCCCTGGGAGCGGTCTGGGCCTTCGGCGGCTTCGAGAGCGCCGCCCTGACCGCGGTGCTCGGACTCGTCGGCTTCCTTGTCGGTCAGGTCGTGAGCGGCCGCATCGACGTGAGCGAGTACATCGGCTCCCGCCAGTCGCAATGACATGACCATCGAGGATAAGGGGCAGCGCCGAAATGAGTGACACCGAACCGACCACCGCCCGTCCGTCCGCCAAGACCGGAACCAGCCCCGCCACGACAAGTTCGGGCGGGGGGTCTGCATCGCAGCTCGTGAGCGACCGCGGCACCACCTCCATCGCGGATGGGGTGGTCGCCAAGATCGCCTCCCTCGCCGCCCAGGAGGTGCGGGGCGTCGCCAAGCTCGGCGGTGCCGTCTCCGGAGCGCTGGGAAGCGTCGTCGGACGCCTCCGCGGCAGCGAGCACTCCACCGCCGGCGTCGGTGTGGAGGTCGGCGAGCGGCAGGCCGCCGTGGACCTCGCGATGAGCGTCGAGTATCCGGCCTCGATCCATCAGGTCGCCGAGTCGGTGCGCGAGAGCGTCATCGACCGCATCGAGTCGATGACCGGCCTGCAGGTCGTCGAGGTCAACATCGCCGTGACCGACCTCGTGTTCCCCGGCCAGGAAGACGAGGGCAAGCAAGACACCGGGCGCGTCAGCTGAGCGTGGCCACCGCGGACGCGTCGCCGGTCGAGGTGGCGCAGATCGCCGCCGCCGCGGCCGCTGGGGTCCCCGGAGTGGTCGGGTTCCACAGCGGCACTGTCGGCGAGATCGCCACGTACGGCGGCGGCCGGAGGATCGAGGGCATCCGGCTGCGTCCCGGGTCGCCGCCCTCGATCGCGGCCTATCTGGTGGTCGCGTACGGGCAGTCGCTGCACGACCTGGCCGCGGCCGTCCGCCAGGCCGTGGCCGGTGCGCTCGCCGAGCACGCCGGTCCGGGTTTCGCCCTCGTCGCCGTGGACGTGCACATCGCCGACCTGCGGGCGGCCGGCACGCAAGGAGCGGGTCCGTGAGATTGGTCAACCGGCTGACCGGACTGCTCCTGGGCCTCGCGCTGGCCTGTGCGGCCGGGATCGCGATCATCGAGGCGGCGCTCGGGTTGCTGGGGCGCCCGGCGTGGCTGGTCGACCGGAGCCTCGTGCACCGGTCGCTGTCCGAACTGCGCTGGGACCACCCGACCCTCGTCGTGATCCTCCTGGCGGTGGTGGTGGTGGGCCTGTTGCTGCTGCTCGCGCAGCTGGCTCCCCGGCGGCCGCGCGCGCTGGACGTTCGCGACGACGACCGGCACCGCCAGGTGAGCATCGACGCTCGGGGCCTCGAGGAACGGCTCCGACACACGGCGATGGACGACTCCGCCGTGCTCGGCGCCCGCGTCCGGGCGCGTCGACGCGGGGCCAAGGTCACGGCCGCCGTGCCACCGGGCACGGACCCGGCCGAGGTCCGGGGCCGGCTGCGCCAGTCGGTGGGGGAGTCCGTCGAGGAGCTCCGGCTGGCGGGCCGGTACCGGCCGGCGGTCTCGGTGCGTCAGGCGAAGGAACGGGTCAACTGATGGATGCCGCGAACCGCTTCTGGCTCGCACTGCTCGGCCTGCTGCTGGCGGCGGCGGGCGTTGTGGGGCTGCTCGCCGCTGCGGGCGCCATCCCCGTCGAGCAGCCGGCCGACAGCTACGCACGCGCCGCCGACACGGTGCTCGGCAGGCCGGATCTGTGGTGGCCGGTCATCTTCGTGGTCTTGGCGCTGCTGCTCCTCCTGGGCCTGTGGATCGCGTGGCGTGAGGCCTCCGCGCGCTACGGCGGTCCCGGCGTCGGCACCGTCCAGCTGGACCGCGGGGAGCGGGGACGCACGACGCTCGACGCCTCAGCGGTCGCCGGCGCGGCGAGCGCGGACCTGCGTCGCGTGCCGCAGGTCGTCGATGCGTCCGTCCGCATGGTCGGGTACGGCCCGGTCCCGAAGCTCGTCGCCCGCGTCGACACACTCGCGGACGCGGACCTCGATGCCGTCCGTCAGGGCAGCGAGGACGTGCTGCAGCGGGTGCAGCGGGCGGTTGGCGTGGCTGAGGTGAACGCGGACATCCGTCTGCGGCCGACGCGGCGGGAAGCTCCCCGCGTCCGCTGACCTCACTGCACGCGGGGCTCTCTGGGGCGCGCGTGGTTCGTCACGAGGCGCAGGAGGTCCCGCCACCAGGACCTGCGGTAGAACACGACCGGCGCGGGGTGCCGGGACGTGCGCAGCGTCTCCCGCGCGGCGACGAGCACACGGAACGTGGCTGGGTCGCCACCGCGGTCGGGGTGGTGGGCTGCCGCCAGTGCCCGGAACGCCCGGTCGGTGTCGTCCCTCGAGGCCGCCGGCCCCAGGCCGAGCAGAGCCCGCGCCTGCTGTGTGGTCACAGCGGAGGCCCGGTTCACGGGAGATGGTCGATCACGAGTGGCCGCCGCAGCCGCGGGCGGCCGGCGCCCCGGGCTGCGGTGGCGTCGGGCTGCGGAGCACGCGGTTCTGTGCGAGCCCTGCGAGCCGCGGTGACGGTGCGGCGCCCGCCCCGCGGGACGGATCCTGTGCGCGAGCGGCCCGGTGAACCGCGGCGCTGCGCCTCGTCGCCCGTCCGCTCGC
>JACCXR010000481.1 GCA_013696915.1 Euzebyaceae bacterium | reverse complement strand
ATCGCCTGTCGTAGACCTCAACGGCTTGCCGCCGGTGAGGGACAACGTGCAACGACTGCAACGCAAGCTATGGGCTGCGGCCAAGCAGTCCCCGGAGCGGCGTTTCCACGCCCTGTATGACCGCATCCACAGCGGTGACGTGCTGTGGGCGGCGTGGAAGCGGGTCCGGGCCAATCGAGGCGCGGCTGGTGTCGACAAGCAGACACTGGCCGATGTGGAGTCCTATGGCGTGGACCGCATGTTGCGTGAGTTGCGTCAGGACTTGCAGGCAGGTTCGTATCGTCCCACGCCGGCCAGGCGTGTGGATATCCCCAAGCCCGCTGGTGGGGTGCGCCCGTTGGGCATCCCCACGGTGCGTGATCGGATCGTGCAGGCGGCGGCGAAGATCGTGTGTGAGCCGATCTTCGAGGCTGACTTCTTGGCGTGCTCGTATGGGTATCGGCCGAAGCGGTCGGCGACCGGCGCGCTGGAAGCGATCCGGGTCGCGTTCCCGGAAGGCCTTGTGTGGGCGGTGGAGTTCGACATCGCCGACTTCTTCGGGTCCATCGGCCACGACGTGGTGATGGGTCTGGTGGAGCGGCGCATCTCGGACCGGCGCACGCTCAAGCTGATCCGGCAGTGGTTGGAGGCCGGGGTGATGGTCGACGGGGCCTTCCAGGAGACGGTCTCTGGGACGCCGCAGGGCGGGGTCATCTCGCCGTTGTTGGCCAACATCGTGCTGCATGAGCTCGACGGTGCCTTGGTGGGCCGCAACGGCGTGTTCGTCCGCTATGCGGATGATGGCGTCGTGCTGGTCCGTTCCCGGGCGCATGCCGAGCAGGCGCTGGAGCTGATCCGGGCCACGCTGGCCGGGTTGGGACTGGTGTTGCATGCGGACAAGACGAAGATCGTTGACCTGCGGGAGGGCCGGGAGGGCTTTGACTTCCTGGGCTGTCACTTCAGAGCACGCATGTCGGGTCGGTTGTGGGAGCAGAAGCGGCGACGCGTCTACTACTGCACCGCTGGCCCTCGCAGCGTTCGATGAAGCGGGCACGCGCCAAGACCAAGGCGCTGACCGGTCGCAACCGCTGCCACCAGGACATCAGGGAGATCATCGCGATGATCAACCCGATCCTGCGTGGCTGGGGCAACTACTTCCGAACCGGCAACGCGGCGAAGAAGTTCAACCAGCTCGACCGGTATGTGGCGTGGCGGCTGAGGCGCTTGATGGTCAAGCGCTACGGTCGCAACCTGCACGCCGGTCACCCGAGCTGGGATCGTGCCTTCTTCGAAGCACACGGCCTGCACCGCCTCCGAGGCACCGTCCGCTACCCGGGAGCTGCGTAACCATGCCAAGAAGACCATCGGTAAGCCGTATGCGGGAAAACCGCACGTACGGTTTGAAAGGGGGATGGGGAACCGGATCCGCACCGCGGACACCGCGCCCCTGACTACCAATGGCCGCCGTCTTCGCCGTCGTCGCCACGGGCGTGGCGCTGGTCTTCGCCGGCCAGCTCTTCCGGCAGTACGCCGCGCGCCGCCGCCCCCATGCGCTGGCCTGGGGACTGTCGCTCGGGCTCTACGGCGTGGCGTCCGGCTGCGTCGCCGCCGGCGTGCTCGCCGGCTGGACGCCCGCCGTGTTCGGCGTGTACTGGGTCGCCGGCGCGCTGCTGACGGTGCCGCTGCTCGCCGCGGGCCAGCTGCTGCTGATGGACCCGAGGCGGTCGGTGCTCTACTGGACCCTCGCCGGCCTGAGCGCGGCGTGGGCGGTCCTGTTCACCCTGATGGCGCCGTTCAACGTGGCGGCGCTGGCGGACGCCGGATCCGGCGCCGGCGCCGCAATCCCCCTCGGCCGCGAGGTCCTCGGCGACGCGATGGCCTACCGGCTGCTCACGCCGTTCAACTACCTGTTCGTGATCGTCGTCGCGGGCTCGGTCTGGTCGGCGGTGCGCACCCGCCGGTGGGGGCTGCTGCTGATCGCTCTGGGGGTGACGGTGTCCGCGGCGGCGTCCTCGATGGCCGGGGACGCCGCGCGGACCCAGTTCTTCCCGGTCCTGCTCGCGGCCGGCGTCGCGCTGATGTACGGCGGGTTCGTCGCCGCGGGCAAGCCGTCCCGGCGGCGCGAGCTGACCGAGACGGCCGCCGCGTGAGGTGGCGCCGCCGCCGGCGGCCCGCGGTCACGGTCTACACGCGCGCCGGCTGCGGGCTGTGCCGCACCGCCGAACGGGTCGTGGCCCACGTGGCGCGCGGCGTGGCCGACGTCGAGCTCGTCCAGATCGACACGGACCCGGAGCTGGTCGAGCGCTTCACCCTCCGGGTCCCCGTCGTGTTCGTCGACGGCGTCGAGTTCGCCGAGTACGAGGTGGACCCGATCCGGTTCCGGGACCGCCTCCGGGCCGCCGCAGCCGCACGCTGAGCGCGCCGACGCTGAGGCGACCGTGCGGAGCGTGCGCGTACCATGGCAGTCGTCCACGCAGCGTATTCTCAAGTACCATTGTGAAATTCCCCCAGTCGCGCGAGCAGGAGGTCCCCCGAGTGCAACAGCAGGGCGTGAGCGGGTGACCTCTCGCCCGATCCCCGAGGCCAGCGTGGCGCGGCTGCCCGTCTACCTGCGGGCGCTGGTCGACATGGCCGAGCGGGGGACCCACACCGTCTCGAGCGAGGCGCTCGCCGCCGCCGCCGGCGTCAACTCGGCGAAGATCCGCAAGGATCTGTCCTATCTCGGCTCCTACGGCACGCGCGGCGTCGGCTACGACGTCGAGTACCTGATCCACCAGATCAGCCGGGAGCTGGGCCTGACCCAGGACTGGGCGGTGACGATCGTCGGCCTCGGCAACCTCGGCCTGGCGCTGGCGAACTACGGCGGCTTCGCGGAGCGGGGCTTCCGGGTCGCGGCGCTGCTGGACGTCGATGATCGCAAGGTGGGGCGCCAGCTCGTCGGCCTGGAGGTCGCGCACTTCGACGACGTCGAGCGGGTCGTGAAGGAGGAGGAGATCTCGATCGCGGTGCTGGCGGTGCCCGGCCACGTCGCCCAGGACGTGTGCGACCGTCTGGTCGCGGCCGGCATCACCTCGGTCTTGAACTTCGCGCCGACCGTGCTGCAGGTCCCCCCCGGCGTGAGCCTCCGCAAGGTGGACCTGTCCATCGAGCTGCAGATCCTGTCGTTCTACGAGCAGCGGAAGGTCGCCGAGGAGTCGGTGCGGCACGGCACGGCACGGCGCCGGCTCGAGCAGGTGGACCCGGGGGCGTGACCCCGGCGGAGACGGGCGGCGTCCCGCTCGTCGCCTGCCTGGCCGGCCAGCGCGTCGTCTGCGTCGGCGGCGGCCCCGTCGCGGCGGCCAAGGCCCTCCCGCTCCTCGACGCCGGCGCCGACCTGCTGGTCGTCGCGCCCACGGCGGTCGAGGGGATCCGCGCGGCAGCGGCCGCGGGGCGGCTGCGCTGGGAACGGCGCGTGTACGCAGCCGGCGACCTCGACCGCGCGCTCCTGGCGCTGGCCGCCAC
>JACCXR010000376.1 GCA_013696915.1 Euzebyaceae bacterium | reverse complement strand
GGAGGTCGGCTTCGACTCGGGTGAGAAGCCGCTCCTGCACGTGTGCGCCTACGTGTCGTTCCAGGAGCTCGCGACGCGGGTCTCGCACCGCAACACCGGCCGGGTCACGGAGGACCCGGTCGCGGAGAAGCTGCTCATCCGTGTGTCGAAGGACGAGAACCTGCACATGATCTTCTACCGCAACATCGTCGAAGCCGCGTTGCAGCTGGCGCCCGGGCCCACGATGCGCGCGATCACCGACGAGGTCGTCGGCTTCCAGATGCCAGGATCGGTGATCCCGGGCTTCGCACGGAAGGCGGTCCAGATGGCCAGGGCGGGCATCTACGACCTGCGCATCCACCACGACGACGTCGTGTGGCCGCTGCTGCGCCACTGGGACTTCTTCGGCATCGAGGGCCTCGACGAGCGGGCAGAGCAGCGCCGGACCGAGGTCGCGCAGTTCCTCGAGGTGCTCGACCAGACCGCGCGCCGCTACGACGAGAAGCGGGCCCGCCGGGCCGAGCGCGAGGCCGCCGTCAGCGTCTGACAGCCGTCACGGCGCGATGGGCGCCGTGTCGACCACGACGTCGTCGAACGTCAGGTCATGGGTGCGCAGGCCGTCGTCGGCCAGCTGCACCCTCCCTATCGGGTCGCTGCCGAAGTCCTCAGCCAGGCTCAGGCCGGCGACCGCTGCGCCGTCGAGCCACACGTCGACCGCGCCGTCGGCGCCCGTCCGGACCCGGACCTGGGCCTCGTACCAGCGGCCGTTCGCGACGGTGACGGCGCTCGACCGGTTCACGCCCGCCACCATGTTGCGGTACCCGAGGCGGCCGTCGCCTCCGACGTAGAGGCCGAACAGCGGGGTCCCGTCGCCGCGGCGGAGCTTCGCGAGGTACGTCTGCCCCGTGCCGCGGGCGTCGATGCGGAACCGCAGGCGGTAGTAGAGCTCCTCGTGGGGCTCCGGCAGCCCGCGCCACGCCCACGCCCGTGACCCGTCGGGGGTCGCCCGCGCCGCGTACGCGCCGGTGAGGACCTGCTCCGACTGCGCCGTCAGCGACCCGTAGACGTTGGTCCAGCGCGAGAGGTCACCGCTCTCGAACCCGTCGGCGAACACGCCGGCCGGCGCCGGCGGTGCGTTCGCCGGGTCGGCGAACCGGGCGAACCGACGCTGCGGGGCGCCCTCCACGCTGGTGAAGTCGCCACCGATGTAGAGGTGGGTGTCCGTCGACGTCATCGTCCACACCCCGAGGTTGGTCTCGACGACGGGGTCGAAGGCGTCCACCGCCCCGGTGAGTGCGTCGGCCGCCGCGAGGCGCCGGCGCACGATGTTGCTGCCGTCCGGGTTCTTGCCGAACCGCTCGTAGAAGTGGCCGCCCGCGTACACGAGGCCGTCGCGCACGTGCACGGCCTGGACGTCGCCGTCGGCGCGGACCCGCCACGCGGGCGCGCCGTCGCCGGAGCGGTAGGCGAGCAGCTGGCCACCCGGGCCGGCCACCCCTGCGTAGACGTGGTCGCCGGTCGCCTCCACGTCGAGCACGTTGCAGGGGTTGCTGTCCCTGATGCACGCGGCGGTCGGTCGCCATGAGGACACGGCGCCGGACACGGGGTCGACCGCGGCCAGGTAGTCCCGGCTCTCGCCCGAGATGGTCCGGAAGAACCCGCCGACGTAGACCCGGCTGCCGTCGGGTGCGGCCTTCAGGGCCCAGACCTGGTTGTCGGCGGTCGGCGCCCACGTCGGGTCGAGGTCGGACGTGATCGTGTCGAGGGCTGCCAGGCGGAGACGGTCCACGCCCTTGATCTTGGCGAACAGGCCGCCGACGTAGAGCCGGTTGCCGGAGACCTCGAGCGCCCGGACGTGCCAGCTCGCGTGCGCGACCCACTGCTGGTCCACGGCGCCGTCGGCGGTGCCGACCGCGGCAAGCCGGAGCCGCTTCTGACCCCCGACGGATGCAAACCGGCCGCCCACGAAGAGCCTCGACCCGTCCTCGGAGGCGGCCAGCGCCAGGACCTCGGCGTCGGCGCCGGGGTTCCAGTCCGCAACGACCGCGCCCGTGGCCGCGTCGAACGCGGCGAGCCGGTTGCGCGTGACGACCTGGGACCCGGAGCGGTTGCTCACCTCGGTGAACGCGCCGCCGAGATAGATCCGGTCCCCGACGGTGACCACGGCGTTGACCCGCCCGTTGGCAGTCCAGGTGTCGTCCGGGGTCTTGTCGACCGCGGCGACCGCCGGCCTGGCCAGCGCGAACACCAGGAGCAGGGCGAGCCCGGCGGTCATGCCGGCGCGGGAGCGAGCGTGAATCGGAGCGGATGTCAACGGGCCTCGGCCTAACCGCGCACCGGGGGGTGCGCCTCGTGTTGACGGAGTGTAACCGAAAGCGCGAGGAAGTTAAACGCGCTGTCGATATCCGCGGCCGCTCCAGCGCTGCTACCGTCGGCGGCGTGATGACCTGCCAACTCGTAGCCGTCTCGCCCCCGTTCTGTCCCGCCGGGGTGGTCTTCGACCTTGACGGCCTCTTGATCGACTCCGAGGACGCATGGGGACGCGCGGAGCGCCGGGTCGTCACCGATCTCGGCCGGCCGTGGGACCCGGCGGTGCGGACGGTGCTGCTCG
>JACCXR010000447.1 GCA_013696915.1 Euzebyaceae bacterium | reverse complement strand
CGAGCCCCGCGCTCCTCAGCTGGCGCGGCGCTCCAGCCAGGCGAGCAGCGTCCGCACCCCGTAGCCGGTGCCGCCGGGCGGGAGGTAGTGCGCTGCCAGCTCGGCGGGCGTCCACGCCGGCCCGGCGATGTCGAGGTGCGCCCAGGGGACCTCGCCCACGAAGCGTTCGAGGAACAGGCCGCCGATGATGGAGCTGCCACCGCCGCCGTCCCCCACGTTGTTGAGGTCGGCGACCGGGGTGTCGAGAAAGCGCCGCAGGTCGGGCCACAGCGGCAGCGGCCACAGCGACTCGCCCGCGACCGCGGCAGCGGCCCGCAGCGCCTCGCAGAGGTCGTCGTCGTTGCTCATCACCGCAGCCGCGAACTGCCCCACCGCGGTGATCGCCCCGCCGGTGAGGGTCGCGAGGTCGACGATCGCGTCGGGCTTCAGGCCGACGGCGTAGTCAAGCGCGTCGGCGAGGACCAGTCGGCCCTCCGCGTCGGTGTCCTGCACCTCGACCGTCGTCCCGCCGTGGATCGTGACCACGTCGCCGGGACGCTGCGCGTCACCCCCGGGCAGGTTCTCCGCCAGCGCGAGCAGCCCGGTGACCTGGACGCGCACCCCGAGGTCGGCGACCGCGGACAGGACCCCCGCGACGGCCGCCGCGCCCGCCATGTCAGCCTTCATCCAGTCCATGTGGTTGCCGCGCTTGAGGCTCAGCCCGCCGGAGTCGAACGTGATCCCCTTGCCGACCAGCACGACGTGCCCGACCGGCGACGGCGGCCGGTATCGGAGTTCCACGAGCCGCGGAGGCGCCGACGAGCCGCGGCCGACGGCGAGCAGCCCACCGAAGCCCTGCTGGGCCAGGGCGGCCTCGTCCCGCACGGTCACGTCGCACGCGCCCGCGAGCAGACGGCGCACGGCCGCCGCCAGGTCGGGCGGTCGCTTGCGGTCGGGCGGGGTGTTCACGAGGTCGCGGGCCAGGCAGGTCGCGCGCGCGTACCGCTCCGCGCCCTCGATGGCGGCCCGGGCGTCGGTGAGGCGGCTCGATGGGACGAGGACGACCACCTCCCGCAGTCGGGGAGCGTCCTCGTCGGCGCTCTTGAACCGCCGGTCGGTGTGGGCCCCGAGTTGGAAGCCCTCCGCGATCGCTGCGATGGCGTCGGTGTTGGCGTGCACCTCGGCCAGGGTCGTGGCCACCCGCTCGACGCCCCGCGCCGCCCGTGCGGCCACACCGGCCGCCCGCCGCAGCCGCTCCGGGTCGGTGGCGTCCATGCGGCCGAGGCCGACGAGCAGCACCCCCTTCGCGGTCAGGCCGGGCGCCGTGACGAGCAGGTGCTGACCGATGTCGCCGCGGAAATCGGGGGTGACCGGGAACGCGTCGAGCCCCAGGGCCGCGAGCACCGGCGCCGCACCCGGCCCACCGATCCCGCCCTTGAAGACGGGAACGGCGAGCAGGTCGGCGGCCGCCTCGCGCGGGTCGCCGGCCGCCGCGGTCACCTGCAGCACGATGAGGAGCCTTTCGACGGGTGGACCGGGGAGTATAGGCGGGTCCCGATCTGGGCAGATCGTCCCGTTCCGGTCCCGACCCGCCCTACCGGGGCACCCACTCGCTGTTCGCGCCGCAGAGCACGACACAGGGTGCCGCCGCCTCGACGGCCCCCTCGAGCAGGGCGGCGAGGCCGACCGCGCCCGCAGGCTCCACCGCGATCCGGCACTCCTCCCACAGCAGGTCGCGCGCGGCGAGGACCGCCTCGTCGGTGACCAGGACGACCCGATCGACGGTCCGCTGGGCGATGGCGAGATTCAGCGGAGCGGTGGAGCGCGCGCCGAGCGCCGAGGCGGTCACGGAGTGCACCGGCACCTCGGTCGGGGCGCCGGCCTCCAGGGCGGCGGCCAGGGTCGGGGCGCCCTCGGGCTCGACGCCGACCACCCGCGGGCCGCCTTCGAGCGCGGTGCCGATCCCGGCAATCAGGCCGCCTCCGCCGACGGCGACGAGCACGGCGTCGCACTCCGGGGCGTCGGCGGCGATCTCGAGGCCGACAGTGCCCTGGCCCGCGATGACGTCGGGGTCGGCGAAGGGGTGGAGGAACGGCGCCGCCATCTGCTCGGCCAGGTGCCGGGCGTGGGCCTCGGCTTCGGCGTACTCGCCGCCGTGCCGCACCACCGTCGCGCCCGCCGCGGCCAGGCGGCGGGCCTTCTCGTCGGGCACCGACTCCGGCACCACGACGGTCGCCGTGGCGCCGACGACGGCGGCCGCGTGGGCCACGCCGAGAGCGTGGTTCCCGCCCGAGGCGGCCACGACGGCCGCCGGGCGCCGGTCCAGGCGCAGGACGGCGTTCGTGGCGCCGCGCGCCTTGAACGACCCCGTGACCTGCAGGTGCTCGAGCTTGAGACACACCGTGCGGCCCCCGAGGTCCGCGGCGAGCAGGGGGGTCCTGCGGACGTGGAGCGCGATGCGGAGCGCAGCGGCCTCGACGTCCGCGCGGGTCACAGGCGGCACGTCAGGCGGTCTCGTCCGCGACGGGCAGGCCGTCTTCACCCAGCGGGCCGTGGAGCGACGCGGCCGCTCGGACGGCCGGGTCGGTCGGGCCCACCTCGACCCAGTCGCACCGGCCCTCGCACCGGCGCAGGCACGCCGGCGGCACGCGCACGGCCGCGTCGAAGGGCAGCAGCTGCGTGCACGAGCGGCAGCGGTAGGTCGTCGACGCGCGCACCATGGCGCCGCGGATGGTACCGGCTGGCCGAGGCGCCCCATCCCCGGCTGGTCCGCTGCGCAGGGTCAACGCGGGGTCGCGGAAGGTCGCGGCCGCGGGCCCGGCCGGTACCCTGCGCCCGCCCGCACGCACCCGGAAACCTAAAGGGACGCTCATGCTGCTGCTCGTCGCCGTGGCCGCCACCGCCGGAGGGCTGGCGTTCCAGCGGCTGCAGGTGCCGGGCGGGCTCATCTTCGGCGCCATGGTCGGGGCGGCGCTCGTCAGCGCGACCGCGCGCGAGGCCGTGACGATCCCAGGACCGGTGCGGGCGGCCGCTTTCCTCGTCGTCGGGGCGAGCATCGGCGTGGGCGTCACGCGCGACACCGTCGGGGCGCTCCGGCCGATCCTGCTGCCGGCGCTGCTGAGCGGAGCCCTGATCATCGTGGCGGGGCTGGCGATCGCCTACCTGCTGCGCGTGCTCGGCATGGCGCCGCCGGGCGATGTCCTGGCGACCTCCCCGGGCGCGCTGAGCGTCGTGTCGGCCCTGGCGGCGGAGCAGCGGGTCGGCGCCGTCGAGGTCGCCGTCTTCCACCTGGTCCGGGTGGTGATGGTGCTGCTGTCGCTGCCCGCGATCCTGCACCTTCTCAGCGACCCGGCGCGGTGACCGGCACGGCCCAGTGCTGCCCGACTACGGCGCCGCAGATCCCGCCGGCGCGTCCTCGTGGGCCCGGCGGGCCGGGTCGGTCGTGTGCTGGGGGTCCGCCGGCTCTTCGGCGGCGGTCAGGATACGCTTGTCGACGGGTCGCCCGCCGTCGAGCTCGTAGACGAGCGGCACCCCGGTCGCGATCTCCAGCGAGAGCACGCCCTCCTCGTCGAGTCCGTCCAGCTCCTTGACGATCGACCGCAGCGAGTTCCCGTGCGCGCTGACGAGCACGACCCCCGCCGCGCGTGTCGCCGGGAACACGACGTCGCGGAAGTACGGCAGCGTGCGGTTGGCGGTGTCCGCCAGGCTCTCCCCGCCCGGCGGCGGCACGTCGTAGCTACGCCGCCAGATGTGGACCTGCTCGACGCCGAACTCCTGGGCGGTCTGCGCCTTGTTCCGGCCGGTCAAGGCACCGTAGAAGCGCTCGTTCAGCTGCCAGGCCTGCTCCTGCGGCAGGTCGGCCTGGCCCAGCGCCTCGAGCACGATCTCGCCGGTGTCGATCGCGCGCCGGAGGGTCGACGTGAACGCCCGGTCGACCGTGACGCCCTCTTCCGCGAGCAGCCGCCCGGCGCGGGCAGCCTCGGCGACGCCCTGCTCGCTCAAGGGCGTATCCACCCACCCCGTGAAGCGGTTTTCGGCGTTCCAGACGGACTGGCCGTGACGGAGAAGGATCAGCAGGCTCATGGTCGCAACCCTAGCAACCGGGCATCCGGACAGGGTTGACGAATCAACCTACGGGTACGTAGGTTACGGTAGCGTAGCCCAGTTTTCCCACAGGAGTTTCCTCATGTCCCAGCGCACGACCGACCACGACCTGCTCAGCGAGCTCGAGCCCAAGGCCGGAGAACTGCTCAACCGGCACCTGGGAATGGCGAAGGAGTGGTTCCCTCACGACTACGTCCCGTACTCCCTCGGCCGGGACTACGACAGGGAGCCGTGGACGCTGGACCAGCCGCGCCTGACCGGCGTCGCCCAGACGGCGTTCGAGGTGAACCTTCTCACCGAGGACAACCTGCCCAGCTACCACCGCGAGATCTACGCGATGTTCGCGAAGGGCGACTCGCCCTGGACCACCTGGGTGCACCGGTGGACCGCCGAGGAGGGCCGGCACGCGATCGTGCTGCGCGACTACCTCGTCGTGACCCGCAACGTCGACCCGGTCAAGCTGGAGCGCGGCCGGATGCAGATCATGGAGACCGGCTACGACCGCGGCGACAAGGACACGCTCCGCGGGATGGCGTACGTCGCGTTCCAGGAGCTGGCCACCCGCATCTCGCACCGCAACACCGGCCGCTACTCCGACGACCCGGTCGCCGACCGGATCATGGCCCGAATCTCCACCGACGAGAACCTGCACATGGTCTTCTACCGGGACATCCTGTCCGCCGCGATGGCGGTGGACCCCTCCGCGACGGTCGAGGCGATCGGCGACGAGGTCATCGGCTTCGAGATGCCCGGCGCCGGCATGGACGACTTCGGCCGCCGGTCGGCGATCATCGCGAAGGCCGGCATCTACGACCTGCGCATCCACCACGACGACGTCGTGTGGCCGCTGCTGCGCCACTGGGACTTCTTCGGCATCGAGGGCCTCGACGAGCGGGCCGAGAAGCGCCGGACCGAGGTCGCGCAGTTCCTCGAGGTGCTCGACCAGACCGCGCGCCGCTACGACGAGAAGCGGGCCCGCCGGGCCGAGCGCGAGGCCGCTGTCAGCGTCTGACGGCCGTCACGGTGCCACGGGCGCCGTGTCGACCGCCACGTCGTCGAACGTCAGGTCGTGCGTTCGCAGGCCGTCGTCGGCGAGCTGCACCCTCCCGATGGGGCTGCTGCCGAAGTCCTCAGCCAGGCTGAGGCCCGCGACGGGCGCGCCGTCGAGCCACACGTCGACCCCGCCGCCGGCCCCCGTCCGCACCCGGACCTGGGCCTCGTACCAGCGGCCGTCCGCGACGGGCGCGGCGCTCGACCGGTTCACCCCCGCCGCCATGTTGCGGTACCCGAGGCGGCCGTCGCTTCCGACGAAGAGTCCGAACAGCGGACTCCCGTCGCCGCGGCGGAGCTTCGCGAGGTACGTCTGCCCCCCGCCGCGCGCGTCGATGCGGAACCGCAGGCGGTAGTAGAGCTCGTCGTAGGGCTCCGGCAGCTCGCGCCACGCCCACGCCCGTGCCCCCTCGGGGGTCGCCCGCGCCGCGTACGCGCCGGTGAAAACCTGCTCCGACTGGGCCGTCAACGACCCGTAGGCGCGGGTCCAGCGCGAGAGGTCACCGCTCTCGAACCCGTCGGCGAACACGCCGGCCGGCGCCGGCGGTGCGTTCGCCAGGTCTGCGAAGCGGGCGAACCGGCGCTGTGGGGCGCCTTCCACGCTGGTGAAGTCGCCGCCGATGTAGAGGTGGGTGGGCGTCGACGTGATCGTCCAGACCCCGAGATTGGTCTCCACGACGGGGTCGAAGGCGTCGACCGCTCCGGTGACCGCGTCCGCCGCGGCGAGGCGCCGGCGCACGGCCTGGCTGCCGTCGGGGTTGTTGCCGAACCGCTTGTAGAAGTGGCCGCCCGCGTACACCAGACCGTCCCGCACGTGCACGGACTGGACGTCGCCGTCGGCGTAGATCCGCCACGCCCGTGTGGCGTCGCCGGCGCGGTAGGCGTGCAGCTGTCCCCCCGGGCCGGCCACCGCCGCGTAGACGTGGTCGCCGTCAGCGTCCACGTCCAGCACGTTGCAGGGATTGCGGTCCCTGATGCACGCGGCGGTCGGTCGCCAGGACGACACGGCGCCCGACACGGGGTCGAGCGCGGCGAGGTAGTCCCGGCTCTCGCCCGAGATCGTCCGGAAGAACCCGCCGACGTAGACCCGACTGCCGTCCGGTGCGGACTTCAGGGCCCAGACCTGGTCGTCGGCGGTCGGCGCCCACGTGGGGTCCAGGGCGGACGTGACCGTGTCGAGCGCCGCCAGGCGGAGACGGTCCACGCCCTTGATCTTGGCGAACATGCCGCCGACGTAGAGGCGGCTGCCGGAGACCTCGAGCGCTCGGACGTGCCAGCTCGCGTGCGCGACCCACTGCCGGTCCACGGCGCCGTCGGCGGTGCCGACCGCGGCAAGCCGGAGCCGCTGCTCACCCCCGACCGAGGTGAACCGGCCGCCCGCGAAGAGCCTCGACCCGTCCTCCGAGGCCGCGAGGGCGAGCACCTCGTCGTTGGCGCCGGGGTTCCAGTCAGGGACGACCGCGCCCGTGGTGGCGTCGAACGCCGCGAGCCGGTTGCGCGCGACGACCTGCGAACCGGAGCGGTTGCTGACCTCGGTGAACGCGCCGCCGAGGTAGATCCGGTCGCCGACCGTGACGACGGCGTTGACGCGCCCGTTCGCGGTCCAGGTGTCGTCGGGGGTCTTGTCGACCTCGGCGACGGCCGGCACGGCCAGCGCGAGCACCAGGAGCAGTGCAACGCCGGCGGTCATGGCGGCGCGGGAGGGGGCGTGAGCGGGAACGGAGACCAACAGTCTGGGACCTAACCGCGCACCCAGTAGGTGCGCCTCTCGTGTTGACGGAGTGTAACCGAGACGGCAAGGAGGTTCAACGCGCTGTCGACGTCCGCGGCCGCTCCAGTGCTGCTACCGTCGGCGGCGTCATGACCTGCCAACTCGTAGCCGTCTCGCCCCCCTTCTGCCCTGCCGGGGTGGTCTTCGACCTCGACGGCCTGTTGATCGACTCCGAGGACGCATGGGGACGCGCGGAGCGCCGGGTCGTCACCGATCTCGGCCGGCCGTGGGACCCGGCGGTGCGGACGGTGCTGCTCGGCAAGGGGCCGCAGGACGCCGCGCTGGCGCTCGCCGCGCACATCGGCGCCGTCGACCCGGCCGAGGTTGAGGACCGCCTGCTCGCGGCCGCCCTGACTGAGTTCGGGGGCGGCCTGGTGGCACGGCCGGGCGCCCGCGCGCTGGTCGAGGGGCTGGCCGGCCGGCTGCCGCTGGCGGTGGCGACGAACTCGCGGCGGGTGCTCGCCGAGATGGCCCTGCGCTCGGCGGGGATGGCGGACGCCTTCGCCGCCGTCGTGTGCGCGGAGGACGTCGCTGCCCCGAAGCCGGCGCCCGACCCGTACCGCACGGCCTGCGTTCGTCTGGGCGTGGACCCGGCCCTGTGCGTGGCGCTGGAGGACTCCCCGGTGGGGGTCGTGTCTGCGAAGGCGGCTGGCCTGTGGGTCGTCGGCTGCCCGTCGTTCGCCGGGGAGAAGCTCGCGCGTGCCGACGTCGTCGTCGCCAGTCTGGCCGAGATCGACCCGTCGACGTGGCCTGACGAGACCCACGACCCATGGGATGCGGACCCGTCGATCTTGAAGACCACAGCTCAGCGCCGCGATACCACTGACCGGTAGTGTTCATCGCATGGCGAGACAGAAGGCCACGGTGACGCTCGACCGGGACAAGGTCGAGCAGGCAAGGGCTCTCATCGGCGGCCGCTCCATGTCAGAGGTCATCGACGTCGCGCTCGGGCGGCTGATCGGGCAGAACGGCTCCGTCGCCATGTCGAGGCCTATGCGCGTCAGCCGCCGACCGAAGATGAGTTGGCTCTCGTCGATCTTCAGCCCAGCCTGGACCTCGGCGATGACGACGTCGACTATGACGCGTTGTACGGAGTCCCGTGAGCGCGCCCGCGCCTCGTCTGGTCCGACGCCTGGGCCGGGCGAGCCGCGAGACGATGGAGGAAGCCTGCGACGCTCTGGCGATCGCGGTGGGCTGCGACCGCGTGTAGGTCCGGATGCGGGCGCCTGGAGCGTCCCACGCTAGGCGCCGCGGGGCTTGACCAGTTTCGTCGGGTCCCGGGGCAGGCGGGAGAGGCCCATGTAGACCAGGGCCGTCAGGTGTGCGGCCACGATCTCCTTGGCCGGCTCGCGCTCCTCTGCCCACCAGGCCCCGACGTGGACGACCATGCCGACGAGCGCATGAGCGTAGAGCGCGGCCATCCCCAAAGCCACGCCGGACTCTGCGAAGAAGCCGGCGAGAACCTCCTCGGCCTTGTCCGCGACGTCGGACAGCAGGCCCGCCATGCCGCCGGCGCTGAAGCCGGCCGGGGAGTCGCGGATCAGCACCCGGAACCCGTCGGGGTCCTCCTCGATGTAGTCCAGGAACGCCATGGCGCTGGAGTACACCTGCTCCCGCGCACCGAGCCCCGGCCCGAGGCGGGCGGTGATCATGCCCAGCAGGTGCGCCGTCTCCCGGTCGACGACGACCGCGTAGATGCCCTCCTTGCCGCCGAAGTGCTCGTAGACGATCGGCTTGGACACCTTGGCGCGGTGGGCGATCTCCTCGACCGAGGCGCCGTCGTAGCCGTGCTCGGCGAACACGCCCTTCGCGACCTCGACGAGCTGGGTCCGCCGTTCGCTCGCGGTCATCCGGCGTTCACCCATGTCCCGCGGACGGTAGCACCCGCGTGGGCGACGGTGACGGCGCTCCGCGGTCACCGCGCCGCGGCGGCGGGGTGCTGAGCGAAGGGTCTCGGGGACAAGGGTGGCCGCAGGGTCGTGGATCGGCTCCACCGACGTCAGCTCTCGACGACGGCTGAGAAGTCCGGCCCCTCGGGGCGCTCGAGCTGGTCGATCGTGCAGTCGGCCGGCTCCTTGTCGGGGCGCCAGCGCTCGAAGCGGGTCGCGTGGCGGAAGCGGTCGCCCTCGAGCTGGTCGTAGCTGACCTCGCAGACGAGCTCGGGGCGGACGGGGACCCACGACAGGTCCTTGCCGGCCTGCCAGCGGCTCGGCTCGCCGGGGCGGCGGGCGGCCTCCCCGAAGCTGTCCGTCTGCTCCAGCGGCCGCAGCCGATCGAGCAGGGCCACGCGGTCGGCGTTGCCGAAGCCGGAGCAGTGGCCGACGAAGTGCAGCTGGCCGGCGTCGTCGTGCAGTCCGAGCAGCAGCGATCCGACCTTGCCGCCGTCCTTGTGGACCCGGTAGCCGCCGATCACGACGTCGACGCTGCGGCGGTGCTTCACCTTCACCATCGCGCGCTCGCCCTCGAGGTAGGCGCCCTCGAGCCGCTTCGCGACGATGCCGTCGCAGCCGGCGGACTCGAAGTCGACGAACCAGCGCCCGGCCCGGTCGACGTCGGTGGTCGACGGCGTGAGGTGCCACGGAGGCCCCAGCGCCGGCGCCAGCGCGGTCAGCCGCTCGCGGCGCTCGGAGAACGGCCGCGACCGCAGGTCCTCGGTGTCCAAGGCGAGCAGGTCGAAGGCGACGAGTTCCGCCGGTGTCTCGCCGGCCAGCTTCGCGATGCGGCTCGCCGCCGGGTGGATGCGGTTCTGGAGGGCGTCGAAGTCGGTGGCGCCGGCGACGACCACCACGACCTCGCCGTCGACCACGGCGCCGGCCGGGAGCCCCTCGACGGCGGCAGCCAACTCGGGGAAGTACCGCAGCAGGGGCCGCTGGTTGCGGCTGTCGAGGCGTCCCATGCCGGCCCAGGCGACGGCGCGGAAGCCGTCCCATTTCGGCTCGTACGCCCAGCCGGGCGGCTGCGGCAGCGTCTCCTTCACACGCGCCTCCATCGGCGTGACCGGCGGCGGGAACGGCGGCGCGGCGCTCACGCGGCGAGCCTGCGGAGGTCAACGACGGCGCCCGAGTCGAAATCGCGGTCCAGCAGCGACCAGAGGTCGCGGGCGACCTCTTCGGGCGATCGCAGCGCGTCGGCCGCGTACTGGTCGTGGAACTTGCCGACCGCCGGGAAGGCGTCGGGGTCCGCGGACCGCACCCGTTCCTGCATGGCGGTGTCGACCACGCCGGGCGCCACGGCCAGCACGCGGCATCCGCGCGCGAGCCGTCGCTGTTCCGCGCCGACCGTGCGGACCCACTGCTCGACGGCGGCCTTGCCGGCGCCGTAGGCCGACCAGCCCTCGTAGACCGTGGTCGCCGCGCCCGACGACAGCAGGATCAGGTGGCTCTCGAGGTCCAGCCCGGCCACGGCGCTGAGGAAGGCTTGCCCCAGCGCCTGCGGCGCGGCGGCGTTGACGAGCACGTTGCGGCGGTAGGCGCCCGGGTCGACCGCCCCGGCCGGCCCTATCGGATCGATCACCCCCGCGCAGTGGAAGAAGACGGCACGCCGCCCCTCGAAGGCGCCGACCCGCGCCCGGACGTGCGCCTCCACGGCCGCCCACGACGACGGGTCGGCGAGGTCGGCCGGCAGATGCTCGGCGTTGGAGCCGCCAGAGCGGGAGATGTCGACGACGTGCGCGCCGGGGAGGGGCACCGCCGCCGCCAGCGCGGCGCCGATGCCGGACGAGGCGCCGGAAATCCACACGAGGGTGTCGATGGCCATGGCCGTCATGGTAGGCGGCCCAGCGGCGACGGGGTCACGAACGCTCCGCTCGCCGGCCGGCGTGGCTGCCTGGCCGGCGACTACGCTGGACCGCGATGAGCCACCGTCTCCTGCTGGACACGTCGAGCCTGCTGTACCGGGCGTTCTTCGCGCTGCCTGCGAGCATCACGGCGCCCGACGGGCGGCCGGTCAACGGCATCCGCGGCTACCTGGACATGACCGCGCGGCTGGTGACGGACCTGGGGCCCGACCGGGTGCTCCACGTGTTCGACCACGACTGGCGCCCCGCGCCCCGCGTGGCCGCCTACGCCGGGTACAAGGCGGCCAGGGCGCCTGACCCGGAGGGGCTCCCGCCGCAGTTCGACCTGCTCCGAGAGGTGCTCGACGCCTTCGGCCAGACCACCGTGGAGGCGCCGGGGTGGGAGGCCGACGACGCCATCGGCACCCTCTGCGGGGCCGTCGCCGACGGCGAGCGGATCGACGTCGTGACCGGCGACCGGGACCTCATCCAGCTGGTCCGGGACGCCTCGTCGGGCGCCGGCGCGGTGCGCGTCCTGTTCACGGTCAAGGGCGTGAAGGAGCTGGCCTGCTACGACGAGGCGGGCGTGCAGGGCAAGTACGGCATCCCCGCGGCGCGATACGCCGACTTCGCGACGCTGCGGGGCGACCCCTCCGACGGGCTGCCGGGGGTCAAGGGTGTCGGCGAGAAGACCGCCCGCGACCTCGTGCGCCGCTACGGCAGCCTCGACGAGCTCCGCGACGGCGCCGGCGCCCAGACCCCACGGCTCGCCGCGGCGCTGCGCGAGGCCGACGGCTACCTGACGGCCATGCGCGCGGTCGTGCCCGTCCGCACCGACGTCGACCTCGTGGAGGTCGGCGGCCGCCGCGACGACGCGCGGCTCGCGGCCCTCGCGGTGGAGCACAACCTCGAGAGCCCCGTGCGCCGGCTGGCGGAGGCGCTGGGGGTCGCCGGGCCGCCCAGCGCAGAGGTCGGGGGCACGCCGGATGCGTGAGCTGGCGGCGGCGGTCGCGCTGTGCGCGTTGCTCGCGGCGTGCGGCGAGCCGCCGATCGGCATCGACATTCCCGACCGCGCGGACGGGCAGCAGGTGCTCGACACGGCCGGCATCCTCGACGGCGACGAGATGGAGGAGGCGCTCGACACCGTCCGGTCCAACCGCGACCTCGACATCGTCGCGCTGGCGTACGAGACCGAGGCGGCCAACTGCGGCGAGGCGTTCCGCGCCGGCGGGGCGCTGCTCGAGGCGTGGGACGCCGACATCGCCGTGGTGGCCGTGGCCCGCCCCGGCGACTTCCGCAGCACGGGCGAGGACCGTCGCCGGTGCCTCGGCATCCGTCCGCGGAACGAGTTCGCGGTCCCCGGCAGCGTGCGCGAGGAGATCGTCGAGGTCCGCGTCCCGCCGCTGGCGCGCGAGAACGACTGGCAGGCCGCGTTCGGCGTCGCCGTCGACGGGCTGGTCGGAGCCATGCTGTGACGTTCGAACAGCTCGCGGCTCTCTGCCAGGAGGCCGCCGCCGACCTCGTCGCGCGACAGGCCCGGCCCCTGCCCGCCACCGTCGTCCTGCCGCTGGCCGAAGCGACGCGGGTGACCTCGCTCCCGCAGCTGCCCGAGGCCGATCCCGACCGATTCGACCTGCTCGCGCGCTTCGCGGCCGACGTCGTGCGGCCGGCCGAGGCCCCGTGCTACGGCTTCCTGGCAGAGGCCAGTTTGGACGCCGGAGGCGAGCCGGTCGACGTCCTCGTCTGCGTCTACGGAGCCCGCAAGCGCGGCGCGATGGTCACCGCCGCGCCGCTGGACGACACCGGCCTGGGGGAGTGGGGCGAGCCCGAGCCGCTCGACCCGACCGCGATGCCGTTCCTCGCTCCCCTGCAGCACGCGGTGGACGCCGCGGCGCCGCCCGCCCCCCCGTCCTCGTCGCTGCCGATCTTCAACGGCTGAAGCTGCTACAGCGACCCGACCGCGAGCAGCAGGACCAGCCCCATGAGGAACAGTGCCAGGCCGACCTTGACGCTCGCCGCGTGGAACGCGCGCCGGTAGCGGTCGCCGGCGGGGGAGTAGGCGGCGTGTGCCGCGGCGGTCTCGCGCAGCGCGTGCGCGGTCGTCCGGGCGTCGAGACGGCCGGTGTCCGCGACGGAGCGGGCGCGGTCGTACGACGCCCGCCGGGAGACGTCGCCGAGCACGGCCCATGCCGCGTTCGCGGACCTGGCGTGGTCCGCCGCAACCGCGTCGCCGGGGCGGTGGTCGGGGTGACTGGCCCGCATCGCGCGCAGGTACGCGGCACGCACCGCGCGCTGGTCGGCGTCGGAGGCGACCTCGAGGACGGCGTAGTGGTCCGGCGTCATCGCGGCACAGGGTAGTGCGGGGCGACGAGCCGCGCGACGCATTTTCCGTCCGACCGCCCGATGAGTTAGGGTAACCTCACCAAACTCGACGAGGACGAGGGAGACTGCGATGCGGCGGTACACGGCAATGGCGATGACAGCGGCGATGCTGCTCGCCACGGCGTGCGGCGGCGACGACGGCACGGGGGTCCGCACCATCGAGGAGGGCGGCTCCGGGAGCGTGTCGGGCAGCGGGTCGGGATCAGGCCCCGCCTCGGGGTCGGCGTCCGGGTCGGGGACCGCGACCGAGTCGGGGTCGGCGTCGGGGACCGCGACCGAGTCGGGGTCGGCGTCCGGGTCGGGATCCGGGCCGGCTGCCGCCGTCGACCCCGGCGAGGCCGACGAGCAGGTCGCCGTTCTGCTGAGCGAGCACATCGTCGAGCCCGAACCCGCCTCGGTGCCCGCCGGCCTCATCGGCTTCGCCGCGGACAACGTCGGCGAGCTGGAACACGAGCTCTACATCGCCCGCGCCGGCAGCGCCGACGAGTTGCCCCTCGCCGACGACGGGTCGGTCGAGGAGGACGACGTCCCGGACGCCGACTTCATCGGCGAGATCGAGGACATCCCGGCCGGCGAGGAAGCCGCCGCGGCCTTCCAGATGGAGCCGGGCACCTACGTCCTGTTCTGCAACATCGTCGAGGACGACATCGTGCACTTCGCCGAGGGCATGCACGCCGAGTTCACCGTCGAGTGACGGCCGGCACGCCAGCCCCAGACCGCGACCGCGAGCAGCACGACCACCCAGACGCCGTGCAGCGGCCAAGTCCAGGCGTCGGGGCTCGCGTAGTCGGGCAGCAGCCGCCGCCAGGCGCGGTAGAGCGGGTTGGCCGTACGGAAGAAGTCGACGACGACTGTGAGGCGCCCGGTGCTCGCCTCGACGACGAGCCACCCGTAGGCGAGCACCCCCAGCGCCCCCAGCGCCGCGAGTGGCCTCCCGGCCCGCAGGCGGTCCGCCCACCAGGCGACGGCCAGCACCGCGCAGGGCAGGACGACCACGACCTGGCGGCCCGGGAACCAGTAGCCCTGGGCGGTCAGCGCCACGAAGGTGGCGTTCAGCCACCCGGCGGTCAGCGGCAGCGCGAGGACGAGCCACCCCGGCGGGCGGGCGCGGGCGAGCGCCGCGAGCGCCGGCACCGCGAGCAGCCACGCCGGCTGCCAGGCGGCGATGCCGAAGGACCGGCCGACCAGGAGGCCCGCCAGGCGCTGGGAGCGGCCGAGGAAGTTCGGATGCGAGCCCACGACGGTCAGCTCGCCGCCGACGAAGTGGTCGCCGGCGGCGTAGGGCGTCCAGCCGCCGTAGGTGCTCTGGTGCAGAACCAGGAAGACAACACCGGCGGCGGCCAGCCCGGCTGCGAAGCCCGCCGCCGCGCCGCGGCGATCCGCGCGCCACAGGCGGACCACTGCCACGCCGGCCAGAACGGCCGCGACCGGCGCGTACTTCACGGCCAGCCACGGCAGGGCCACGATGGCTCCCGCGAGCAGCCAGATCCCGGGACGGCGGAGAGGTCCGGTCCCGGCCGCGATCGCGATCGTCACTGCGACAGCGGCCGGCAGTTCCGGGTAGACCTGCGTGCCGTAGACCGCCAGGGGCGCGGAGGCCCCGAACACGCCAACCGCGACCGCCGCGGTCGGCACGGCCACGCCGAAGCGTCGGACGGCGGTCCACAGCAGCATGGCGCCGAGCACCCCGGCCGTCGCAGCGAGCGCGAGCTTCGCGCCCACCCAGCCGCCGAGCGCGACGGGCAGCGCGAGCAGCAGCGGCAGGAGCGGGTCGTGGGGGCTCAGCCGCCGGCGGCCGGGCAGCGGGCGGGTCTGCTCCGGCAGCTGGGCGGCATGGAACGCACGCCAGCGGCGCGCGGCGAGCTCGTCGGCGATGTCGAGGTCGCCGTCCTCGGCCACGCTCAGCGCGGTCAGCAGGTACTGCGGCTCGTCGGCCGTCGTCTGGGCGCCGTACGTCGCGCGCGCGCCCACGCCGACCGCCGAGGCGAGCGTGCAGAAGGCGCCGACGGCAAGGAGCCAGCGCCACGACGGCGCCTGTGCGGCGGCGCCCCCGACCCGCCGCCACGACGG
>JACCXR010000445.1 GCA_013696915.1 Euzebyaceae bacterium | reverse complement strand
CGCCCCCACGCCGGGCAGCCCGTGGCGGCGGCTGTTCGGCGACGACCTCATCGCGGGCCACCTCGCGCGCCTGCGCCGGGACCAGCAGCCCGACGGCGGGTGGCCGCTCACCTGGGAGCCCCCCAGCCACGCCTCCACGCTGGAGTGGCGCGGCATCGAAACCCTCCGTGCCGTGCGCGTACTCACCGCCTACGACCGGTAGGAGGCCCGGCCCGGCCCGGCCCGGCCCGATCCGCTGCCGCGACCGCCGTCCCCACCGCAGTCCGGGCCCCATCCGCCGCGGCGGCCGGGCACCGTAGGCTGGAGGTCCCCGACCAATCCCGGAAAGGCCGGCCGCATGCCTTCCAGTTTCCCGCCAGCCGGCCTCGGGACCGAGGCGCCCGACTTCTCGCTGCCGGCGCTCGATGGGAACCGCGTGTCGCTCCGCGACTTCGACCGGGCGCCCGCGCTCCTCGTCGCGTTCCTGTGCAACCACTGTCCGTACGTGCGCCACGTCGAGCGGGGGTTCGCCGGGCTGGCCGGCGAGTACCAACCCGGCGGGGTCGCGATCGTGGCCGTCTGCTCGAACGACAGCGACGCCTATCCCGACGACGGCCCCGACGGGCTGCGGCAGCAGGTGGAGCGCGCCGGGTTCACGTTCCCGTACCTGGTCGACGACAACCAGGAGGTCGCTCGCGACTACCGGGCCGTGTGCACCCCCGACTTCTTCGTATTCGACGCCGAGCGGCGACTGGCCTACCGGGGACAGATGGACGCGAGCCGACCGGGCAGCGCACTGCCCGTGACCGGCGCCGCCCTGCGCGCCGCCCTCGACGCGGTCATGGCAGGCGAACCCGCCCCCGCCGACCAGCGTCCCGCCGTCGGCTGTTCGATCAAGTGGAGGCCCGGCAACGCCCCGGGCCTCCCCTGACCGGTGGATCGCCGGGGCTCGTCCGAGGCGATTCCACGGGCGGGCCCCATCGCGGTGGGATCCCCCCCCGCCGACGTCACCAGCGGTGGGCGACGTCGACGACCAGCCGCCAGTGCGACCCGGGACCGGCGAGCGTGAACACCCGGAACGGCAGCCGGGCGCGCACGCCGAGACCGAACGTCGTGTAGCCCTCGAACGATCCGCCCCAGCCGACCTGGCGGAACGTCCGGTAACCGCTGACCGGCACCACCTCCTGCGGGTTGGCGGGCGCGTACGTGACGCGTCCGTTCGCGTCGTTGGCCGGCGCGAGCACGGTCACGTCGAGGAACGCCCCGCCGCGCAGCGGGATCGGGTCACCGCTGCCCTGCGTGTGAACGGCGCCGGCATAGCCGACCCGGTAACCGGGAGCGCCTCTGTCGACCTCGACGACGAAGCGGTCGAAGCAGGCATGCTGCCCTGCGCGCGCCGCCGTGATCGGCGTCGGCGTCAGGCGCTCGATGACCTTCGGCACGATCCCCAGGTGATCCCGCAGTACGCCGACTGCGCCGCCGCGGCCGGCACGAACAACCCAAGCACTCCCACGACCGCCGTGATGACGATGAACCTGCGCATCGGGTTCTCCCTCGCTTCCGCGAAGAAAGCCCCCAGCGGCATCGGCAGCCGATGGCGTTCGCCATCCATTAGACACGCCCGGCGGTCCGCGTGCCGCTGGAAGTCGCCGCGCAGCCCTCGCGGCTGGTGTCCCGAACCCCGCGTTCGGATGCTCCCATTGACGCACGACGGGCGGTCGTCGGGAACCTGTCCACAGCGTATCGAACGGCCAATCCGGTGCCTCGTGGCCGCCACCGCGGCGGGGTGGAACGCTCACCACGGCGATCCGTCGTCGTCGAGCCCGTCGACGGCGCCTGCCACCGTCGACCCGCGCCTGCCGTCGTCGCCGACCGGGACCGCCACCTGAATGCGAACCGCCTCCGGGAGCCCGATCCGCTCGGGAAGGTGATTCTCCATCCCGTCGAACACCACCGCCAACCCGACGAGCAGCGCCGTCCCGCAGCCCCGGCCACCACCCGGAACTCGCCGTCGAATCCTCGGCGTAGCACCGCCCCAGCCGATCCAGCCGGAGGTACCGCCGCGTCCACACGTGCTTGTAGTGGTGGACGGGCTCGCCCGTGGCCGTCGAGTCGGCACGTACATCCAGATCCAGCTGCCCAGTTCCTCCGGATCGGGGAGCACCGCGCGCAGGGGCTCCCAGTCCACGTGCTCCTCCTGCCAGCGCGCAACAGCTCGCGCAAGTCGGGACGCCCGTTGTGCATCCCACGGTTGGATCGGCTCGTACGCACACTCGGGCAGCTGCGCGGGGCGCCCCGACCTGGGGCATTGGAGCCCGGGCTCGGCGCCCTGAGCTTGTCGGCTGGTCGACAGC
>JACCXR010000374.1 GCA_013696915.1 Euzebyaceae bacterium | reverse complement strand
TCGAGAACCGGGCGGCGTAGTGCAGGAGCCATTTCCGACGGGGCATCCGGGGCGGGTAGAACGCCCCGGCCCAGTCGCCGTACTGCCACCCGGAGGTGCCGACCCACACCGGCATGCGCCTGACCTACCCGGCCCACGGGCCCGTCAGCAGTCCCATGACGGTCGCTGCTAGACCGCCACCACCGAGGTCAGCCGAGAATCGCCTCCGCAAGCTCCGGCGATTCACGGCTCAGGCAGGCGCCTGCGAGTCCTCGAGCAGCGCGACGAGGCTCTTCACCGGCGCCACGAACTTGCCGAGGCGGTGGTCGGCGAGCCGCTCGACGCCCCCGCCCTGCCGCGGCAGCGGCCAGTGGCCCTCGTGGTCGGCGGGACGGACGATCCGGAGGAAGAGCCCGGCCTCCTTGGCGAGCCGGCGCAGTCGTCGCAGGGAGATGTTCGCCGTGCGCATCCCGGCGAGCTTCGCGTAGCGGAACCGGCGGTCATCCGGCAGGAACGCCACCCGGGCCAGCCCGCCGAAGACGGCGTCGGCGGTCCGCACGCCCAACCACGGCGGCCCGGCGATGCCGAGGTGCTGCTCCACCGGCCACAGCCGGTTCGGGGTCACCAGCAGGATCGCGCCGCCGGGCGCGAGCACCCGGCGGAGCTCCCGGAGGTATCCCACCACGTCAGGGGTGTGCTCGATCACGTCCAGGGACTCGACGAGGTCGAACGAGCCGTTCGCGAACGGCAGCCGCACGCCGTCGTAGCGCACGACGCCGGCGCCGGGCACCCCGGCGACCCGCAGCGCCCCGTAGCGCAGGTAGTCGTCGTCGACCTCGACGCCGACCGCGACCCGGGCCCCGGCGTCGCGGTAGGCCGTCAGCGAGCCGGCGAACCCGCACCCCGACGACAGGAAGCGCGCGCCCTCGACGCGCCGGTACACCGCGACGACCTGCGCCCACTGGTGGAACCGGTCGTTCGACAGGAACGTCAGCAGCATCTGGTCGTAGTTGAACTGCCCGCGAGCGTGCTCGAGGTAGCCACGCACCGCCTCCTCGTACGCCGGTGGGTTCGGGGTGCGGTCCATGGGCCGCAGCGTACGTGGGGCCGCGCGGCCCGCCCCGTGGACCCGGCGGTACCCTGGCAGTCCGCCGAGAAGGGAGCAGATCCATGCGCGAGGCCGTCGTCGTCGAAGCCGTGCGCGTCGCCACCGGCAAGCGCGACGGCAGGCTCAAGGGGGTCCACCCCGTCGACCTGCTCGGCCACGTGCTCACGGGACTGGTCGAGCGCACCGGCATCGACCCCGCGGTCGTCGACGACGTCGTCGCCGGCTGCGTGGACCAGGTCGGGGAGCAGGCGGTCAACGTCGCCCGCAACGCCTGGCTCGGCGCGGGGCTGCCGGAGTCCGTGCCCGCGACGACCGTCGACCGCCAGTGCGGCTCGTCGCAGCAGGCGGCCCACTTCGCCGCACAGGGCGTGATCGCCGGCGCGTACGACGTCGCGATCGCATGCGGCGTCGAGTCGATGACCCGCGTCCCGATGATGTCGAACGTCGCCGGCGCCAACCCGTTCGGGACCGGCATGCCGGCGCGCTACGACCACATGCTCGTGCCTCAGGGCATCTCCGCGGAGATCGTCGCCTCACGGTGGGGGATAACCCGCGAGGAGTGCGACGAGCTGGCTCTGCGCTCGCACCAGCGGGCCGCCGCGGCGACGGCCGGCGGCCGCTTCGCCGAGGAGATCCTGCCGGTCAAGGTGACCCTCGACGACGGCAGCGTCGAGGAGTTCGCCACGGACGAGGGGATCCGCCCGACCACGTCGCTCGAGGCGCTCGGCCAGCTGAAGCCGGCTTTCTACGACGAGCGGGTCGCCGAGGCCCGTCCCGATCTGTCCTGGGTCGTGACCGCCGGGAACTCGAGCCAGATCTCCGACGGCGCCGGCGCGCTGCTCGTGATGACGCCGGAGAAGGCCGCCGAGCTCGGCCTCACGCCGCGGTGGCGCTTCCACGGCTTCGCCCTCGCCGGGACCGATCCCGTGACGATGCTGACCGGGCCGATCCCCGCGACCCGCAAGGCGCTGGACCGCGCCGGGCTGACGGTGGAGAACATCGACCACTTCGAGGTGAACGAGGCGTTCGCCTCAGTGGTCGCCGCCTGGCTGCACGAGCTGCGGGCCGACCCGGAGAAGGTCAACCCGCGTGGCGGCGCGATCGCGCTGGGACATCCGCTGGGCGGCTCCGGCGTCCGCCTGATGACCACCATGCTGCACGCGCTCGAGCAGTCCGGCGGCCGGTTTGGTCTGCAGGCGATGTGCGAGGGCGGCGGACTTGCGAACGCCACGATCATCGAACGCCTGGGGTGAGACGCGTGCTGTGGGCGGTCGTCGGCGTCGGCGTGCTGCTAGCCCTGCTGGGGCTCGTCGAGTTCCGCTACGTCGGCGCCCCCCTCCTCGGGCTGCTCATCTGGCAGGTCGGCGTCGCCTCGTTCGGCTCGCTGCGCCGCGGCGCGTCCTACGTCCCGGACGGCCCGCCGCGGCCGGTCGACGCCGACCAGGAGCGGGTGACCTACTGGTGCGCCGGCTGCGGCGCGGAGGTGCTCCTGCTCGTCCGCGGCGCCGACACGCCCCCCCGGCACTGCGGCGAGCGGATGGCGGAGCGGCGGGAGGTCCCGAACCGCACCTGAGGGTTTGTCCCCAGGTGTGGATAATCCTGTGGATGGAACTACACCGGTGTCGTGGACGTCACCGCCACTGGCTCAGCACAGCCAGCCCGCCGGCCATGAGGACGAACCCCAGGATCAGCGAGTAGTTCCCGATGGGCAGCAGGCTCGGGAAGATGTAGTTGACCAGGATGAGGACGATCCCGAGCGCGATCAGGCCCAGCCCCACCCCCGGCACCCAGCGCGGGCTCGCCTTCGGCCGGGCCGGCTTGGGGGGTATGTAGCTCGAGCGCTTCGACCGGGACTTGGGCACGGCGTGGATCACCTCGGCAGGAAGGGTCGGGCCGGCCGCTCCAGCGGTGACGGACCGGCCCGCGGACGCCCGATGCTACCCTCCCCTGAGGGCCCGACGGCAAGCGCGCCTCTCTCCCGGACGGCGGCCACACCATGCGATGAACGACCTGTTCCCAGCCCCTGCGCCCTCCGGTGACGTCGATCCGCCCGCCTCCGCCGCGGGCCGCGTCCTGCTGGCGGGAGCCGTCGGGCTGCTCGCACTGGTGCTCGTCCTCGCCGCGCGCGCCGACCGGCAGACCCCCGACGCGCGCCTCGGCGGCCGCGTCGAACTCGTCGAGCTCATCACGTTCGAGCAGGCACGCAACGAAGCCATGGCCGCGGAGGTGGAGCAGCTATCGGCACGGGTCGCCGCGTTCGAGGGGGGGGAGGCCGCCGGCGGGGACGCCCTGAAGGCCCTCCAATCGCAGGTCGATCAAATCGCGGCCCCGGCGGGGATGACCGGCGTGGCGGGACCCGGCATCAGCATCGTGCTCACCGACTCCGCGCTCGCACAGTCGCCGAGCGGCGACCTGAACGACCTGGTGATCCACGAGCAGGACCTCCAGGCGGTCATCAACGCGCTCTGGGCCGGCGGGGCCGAGGCGGTGGGCGTGAACTCCCAGCGCGTGGTCGCGACGACCGCGATCCGGTGCGTCGGGAACACGCT
>JACCXR010000434.1 GCA_013696915.1 Euzebyaceae bacterium | reverse complement strand
TGCGGCGGGTCTCGTCGTCGGGCAGCTCCTCCCCCGACGTGGTCGAGCGACCGGCCAGCGCCTCATCGGCGTAGCGGGCGGGGGCCCGCAGGCTCCACCACCGCCGCCCGCGCCAGTGCCCGTGGGCGCCGGCCCCGACGCCGAGCCAGTCCCCGCTGCGCCAGTACGCGAGGTTGTGCCGGGACTCCTGGCCGGGCCTGGCCCAGTTGGAGATCTCGTAGCGCCCGAATCCGGCCGCGGTCAGGGTCTCGTCGGCCACCGCCATCCGCGCTGCCTGGACGTCGTCGTCGGGGGCCGCCGCCGCGCCGGCCCGGATGCGGGCTGCGTACTCGGTGTTCGGCTCCACGGTGAGCGCGTAGGCCGACACGTGGCCGGCGCCCGCGTCGATCGCGGCCCGCAGGCTTCCGGCCCAGTCCGCGTCGGTCTCTGCGGGGGTGCCGTAGATCAGGTCGAGGCTGATCCGCTCGACGCCGGCCGACCGGGCGTCGGCGACGGCCCGCAGCGGCCGGTCGGGGTCGTGCCACCGGCCGAGCGCGGCGAGCACGTGGGGGGCGAATGACTGCGCGCCCATGCTGACCCGGTCCACCCCCGCGGCGACGAGGGCCCCGAAGTACGCGACGTCGACCGTCTCGGGGTTGGCCTCGACCGTCACCTCGGCATCCTCGGCGACCGGCAGCACCTCCCGGACGCACGCCAGGACCCGCACGAGCTCCCGCGCGGGCAGCAGCGTCGGCGTCCCGCCACCGATGAACACGGTGCCGAGGACCGGCCACTCCCGGCCGGCCCCGGCGTGCGGCGGCGCGACCCCCCGCGGCCCGGCGTGGGCCACGGCCCGGAGATCCGCGAGCAGCGCCTCGACATAGCGAGGTATCAGCTCATCCAAGCCCGCGTAGGTGTTGAAGTCGCAGTAGTGGCACCGCCGGGCACAGAACGGGACATGCAGGTAGAGCGAAGCGCCGTGTCCGGACCGAGGACCTTGGAGGGCGGGCGGGTCAGCGGTCCTCAGGCCGGGCACGGCGCCCCTCGTCTGGTGCTGGACGGCGCCCGCCGTCGCCTCAGTCACCGCCGACCGACAGGGCGGCCACGAACGCCTCCTGGGGGATCTCGACGGCGCCGATGTTCTTCATCCGCTTCTTCCCCTCCTTCTGCTTCTCGAGCAGCTTGCGCTTGCGTGTGACGTCCCCGCCGTAGCACTTCGCGAGGACGTCCTTGCGGCGCGCCTTGACCGTCTCGCGGGCGATGATCTTCGAGCCGATCGCCGCCTGGATGGGGACGTCGAACATCTGGCGCGGGATGAGCTCGCGGAGGCGGTTCACCATCGCCTTGCCGTAGTCGTAGGCCTTGACGCGGTGGACGATGGCGCTGAAGGCGTCGACCGGCTCGGCGTTGAGGAGGATGTCGACCTTGACAAGCTCGGCAGGGGACATGCCGGCGGGCTCGTAGTCCAGCGAGGCGTAGCCGCGGGTCGACGACTTCAGACGGTCGAAGAAGTCGAAGATGATCTCCGCCAGGGGCAGCGTGTAGCGCAGGTCGACGCGCTCCTCGGTGAGGTAGGTCATCCTTCCGAGCGTGCCGCGGCGCTTCTCGCACAACTGCATGACCGCGCCGATGTACTCGGACGGGCACAGGATCATGGCGTCGACGACGGGCTCGAGGATGTGGTCGATCCGGTTGGGTGGGGGCAGGTCGGCCGGGTTGGACACCCGCAGGACGCCCGGCTCGTTGTCCTTGCGCAGCCGCTCGTCGAGGTGGACCTCGTACGCGACGTTCGGCGCGGTCGTCACCAGGGGGATGTCGAACTCGCGGTCGAGGCGCTCGGAGATGATCTCCATGTGGAGCAGCCCGAGGAAGCCGCAGCGGAACCCGAAGCCGAGCGCCACGGAGGTCTCGGGCTCGAAGTTGAAGCTCGCGTCGTTCAGTCGCAGCTTCTCGAGGGCGTCCCGCAGGTCCGGGAAGTCGTCGGAGTCGACCGGGTACAGGCCGCTGAAGACCATCGGGGTCGGTTCGCGGTATCCGGGCAGCGGCGAGGGGGCGGGCCTGCCGTGGTCGGTCACCGTGTCGCCGACCTTGGCGAGGCCGACCTCCTTGATCGCGGCGGTGAAGTAGCCGACCTCCCCGGGGCCCAGCGCGTCGATGGGCAGCGGCTCCGGCGAGATGATCGCGAGCTCGTCGATCTCGTTGTGGAACCCCGTCGCCATGAGCCGGACGTCCATGTCGGGGCGGAACACGCCGTCGACGACCCGCATGTAGGTGATGACGCCCCGGTACGGGTCGTACACCGAGTCGAAGATCAGGCCCCGGGCAGGAGCATCGGGATCGCCCTGCGGCGCGGGCACGCGCTCGACGATCCGCTCGAGCACGGCGGGGACCCCGAGACCCGTCTTGGCGCTGACCGCGAGGATGTCCTCGGGGTCGCCGCCGAGCAGCGCGGCGATCTCCAGCGCGACCTGCTCGGGCCGGGCGGCGGGCAGGTCGATCTTGTTGAGGACCGGGATGACCTCCAGACCCGCCTCGATCGCGACGTAGAGGTTCGCGATCGTCTGGGCCTCCATCCCCTGCGCCGCGTCGACGAGCAGGATCGCGCCCTCGCACGCGTTCATCGCCCGGCTCACCTCGTAGGAGAAGTCGACGTGGCCCGGCGTGTCGATCAAATTGAGCAGGTACTCGCCCCCGGCGGCGGCCCGGTACGGCATCCGCACGGCCTGCGCCTTGATCGTGATCCCGCGCTCCCGCTCGATGTCCATGCGGTCCAGGTACTGCGCGCGCATCGAGCGGCCGTCGACCAGGCCCGTCTCCTGGAGCATCCGGTCGGCCAGCGTGGACTTGCCGTGGTCCACGTGGGCGATGATCGCGAAGTTGCGGATCCGGTCGATGGGATAGGTCACGGGTCGGTCGGAAGTCCTCGTGTGGGCCTGGAGTCGCGGGGCGCGGAGGCATCGGAAGCGGCGTCGACGAACGGCGCGCCGCGGGGAGCCGATCGTACCAGCGGCGGTGGACGGCCCCGCCGGTGCGGGGCTACACTCGCCCGGCGGCTCCGGTGCGAGCCCGCCGCCGATCGCCCTTCTCCGCCCACCCGAGGTAGCCGTCCACCCATGGCCAACATCGTCAGCCAGATCAAGCGCAACCGGCAGGCCGTCGTGCGGCGCGACCGCAACAAGGCGGTCCGCAGTTCGCTGAAGACGCACCTCAAGAAGTTCCGGACGCTCGCGGACAGCGGCGACGTCGAGGCGGCCTCGGCGGCCTACATCGTCGCCGCCCGCAAGCTCGACAAGGCCGCCCAGCGCGGCGTCGTGCACCCCAACTTCGCCGCGAACAAGAAGTCGAAGATGGCGCAGCGGCTCACGTCGCTGTAGCGCCAGTCCGGTCCACCACGTGCCCATCCCGTCCGGCGCCCGAGAGGGCGCCGTTGCTCTTTCCGAGCGCTACGCCGGCGTGGTGCTCGACATCGACGGGGTCCTGGTCCGAGGGGCAGAACCCATCCCGGGATCGGCCGGCGCGGTGGAGCGGCTGATCGCGGCCGGGGTCGGGATCGCCTTCGCGACGAACAACGCGGCGCGCACGCCCGAGCAGGTCGCCGCGGCGCTGCGGGCGGCGGGGGTGCCGGCCACCGCCGAATTCGTCGTCACGTCCGCGATGGCGGCCGCGGGAATGCTCACGCCGGGAACGCGCTGCCTGATCATCGGCATGGAGGGTTTGCGCCAGGCCCTCGACCGGCGCGGCTGCGTTGAGATCCGGGCCCCCGGTGATGCGGAGGCCGTCGTGGTCGGTCTCGACACGGATCTGCGGTGGGACGACCTGCGGCGGGCGACGCTCGCGCTCGCGGCCGGCGCCAGGTTCCTCGGGACGAACGGCGACGTCACCTTCCCGGGTCCGGACGGGCTGTGGCCGGGCAACGGGGCGGTGCTCGCGGCGCTGACCGCGGCGACCGGCCGGTCGCCGGAGCTGGCCGGCAAGCCGCACGCGCCGCTGCTGCTGGCGGCGGCGGACCGTCTGCCGCCTCCCGAGGGCGGCCAGAGGCTGCTCATGGTCGGCGACCGCCACGAGACCGACATCGTCGGGGCCGCCGCGCTCGGGTGGGACACGGCGCTGGTCCTGAGCGGCGTCGCGACCGCGGAAGACGAGCGCGTCTGGACCCCGCCGCCGACGTACGTCGCCCCGACGCTTGCCGCCCTGCTGAGGCGCCTCACCCAGGACTCGCGGGTCTGACCGGCGCCGGGGGCCGCGGGGCCGGCTGCCGCGGAAGTTCGGGTTGTCGTCGAACAGCTGCAGCTGAGTGCTCTCACTCGACTGAAGGTGGCCTTCCCGGGCGGCGGCCTATTGGGTGCGACCCCCAGAACCAAGACACCAAGACTAAAG
>JACCXR010000427.1 GCA_013696915.1 Euzebyaceae bacterium | reverse complement strand
GCCGCGCCCATGGCCGCGGCCGCGGCCAAGGGCGCAGGTGTCAAGCCGGCGCGCGCACGTCCGCTACACAGTGCGTGACCGCGTGCTCCGGACCTCCGCCGGGTGGACCGGCCCCCTCGCGCCCCGGCGCGGGCGCTGTCCGGGCCTGGCTGTTCAACGCCGTCCTGCTGAGCGGGGCGCGCTCGCCCTGTTCACCGTTGGGATCCTGCACCTGTCGGCGCCGGCGGAGATTTCCTTGTACGCGGACAAGTCCGTGGGACTGCGCGCCTGATCCTGTCCCTGGAGGTGGGGCGCGCGGCTGATCAGGGCCCACGGCGCCCTATGCCGCGACCACCGTGGCGGTCCGCCCGAGAAACGCTCCGTGGCGGTCACCGGCGGCTCGGAGGGCCCGGTTCCCGGCTGCGTCGAACGGTTCATAGAGCGCGGTTTGGATGACGACCGTGTCCTTGCGGAGCGTGCGCCTCCAGTGTCCCGCGACCTGGCCGTCGAGGATCACGACGCCATTGAATGCGCCCCTGCCCCTGATGTGTGATGCCGCGGCACCCGACGCGTCGACCACGGCCCGGCTCTCCCTGTAGCCCATGAAGTACTCGTCGTACGCCTGCAGCAGATGAACCGTCGGCGGCGACGCCCGGTGGAACGCCGCTGGCGCGGCGAACCAGAACGTCAGGCCGCGGAAGGTCTGCTGCTCGAGCTGGGCGGCGACCATCTCGAGGCCCGTCCTGACATCGGCCGCTGTCAGGCTCGCCCAGGCCTTGAAGTCCTTCGCGGTCGCCGGTCCGTGACTCGTGAAGTAGCGGACGGTCAGCTCCGCCAGCGCCTGCTCGTCGGTGAGGCCCGCCGTTTGCGGCGCGCGCTCGTCCAGCAGGGCGTAGGTGTGCTGCTTGCCGTTCAGGGCGCCGCTGCAGATGATGCCGTTGAGTTCCGCGTTCATCAGGACGTAGCCGAGCTGGAATCCCTTTGCGGCGATGCCGGCGTTCGCGAGCCGCGTCGCCAGCTCCTGGCGCGTCCGCTGTCGACCCCCGTGCAGCGCATCCACGAGCAGCGTGTTGCACCGCGCGAGCACGGTGTCGTCAAGCCCCAGCTCGCGGTACATGTGGGCGTTCAGCACCTGGACGCGGGGCGCGGTGACCTGCAGCATCCACCGGATGTCCGCGGGGATGACGAAATGCCACGTGGGCCGCAGCACGTGGGTCCGCAGGATCTCCCCGTCCGCGAAGGCGCGGTCCACGGCGGCGTCGCTCACCCCGCCGGTCCGCATGGCGGCCGACCACTTCGCCGGACCGTAGTCCTGGGACTGCACCGCTCCCAGCCAGCGCACCACGTCCTGCGCAGCGTCGAACGCGGGCCTCGACAGCGCGAGGTTGTGCATCCGCCAGTGCGCGATGTCTCTGTCCTCCAACGGCGATCACCTGACGTCGGGTCTGCGGCCCTCCAGAGGCCCCTGACCCTGTTCTGGCGACAGGTCGATGATCGTGCGGAGGCCACGGGCGGCGGCGAGGTCGGCGACGGCTTCGGGCACCTCGGCGAGCGGGCGCCGCGCCGTGATCATGCGGCCGACGGGCAGGCCGCCGCGGCGGTAGAGGTCGAACAGCAGCGGCAGGTCGCGCTGCGGATCGACGCCGCCCATGAAGCATCCGAGGATCCGCTTGTGGGACAGCGGCAGCATCCACCCCGGCAGCGTCACCGTCGCGTCACCGTCGTGGAGACCGACCGCGACGACCGCGCCGCCCTGCCGCACCGTGCGGTAGGCGAGCTCCACGAGGTCCGGCCGGCCGACGCAGTCCAGGGCCACGTCCACGACGCCGTCGCCGAGCGCGTCCCGCAGCTGGGCCTTGACCGCCTGGCGGTCGCCGCCGGGGATGGCCGCCGTGGCGCCCAGTTCAAGGGCGAGCTCGCGGCGCCCTGGTGACGGGTCCGCGACGACCACGGCCGCGGCTCCGCTGGACGCCGCGGCCATGACGGCGGCCAGGCCCACGCCGCCGCCGCCGAGGACGAGCACGACGTCGCCGGGCTCGGGGCGCGCCACGTTGAGCACCGCGCCGGCTCCGGTCGCCACTCCGCAGGAGAGCAGCGCCGCGACCTCGGTCGGCACGTCGTCGGGGACCTCGACGAGCCCCGCGACCGGCATGACCACCTGGCCGGTGAAGGCGCCAACGCCGAACGCCCGGAACAGCGGCGCCCCGCCCTTGGTGACGCCGGTCCGCCCGTCGGCGAGCACCCCCTTGGCCGACATCGCGCCGCTGCGCTCGCACAGCTCGGCCTTGTCGCGCAGGCACATGCGGCACGCGCGGCACGGCGGGCGCATCCACAGCACCACCCGGGCGTCCGGCGGCGGCCCGTCCGTGCCCGGCCCCAGCGCCAGGACGCGCCCGGCAGCCTCGTGCCCGAGGATCACGGGCATCGGGTAGCGCATCTTCCCGCTGGCGACCGCGAGGTCGCTGCCGCACACCCCGGCCGCCTCGATTGCGACCAGCGCCTCACCCGCCCGCGGCGGTTCCACCTCGATGCCGTCGACGACCTCGACGGGACCTCCCGGAGCGCTGACGACCGCGCCGGCCGCCACGGACTCAGCCGCCGACCGGCGCCGCGGCGATGTCCGAACGCCGGTGGAGGCCGTCGAAGCGGATCCGGTCGGCCGCCGCGTAGGCGGTCGCGCGCGCGTCCGCGAGCGTCGCGCCGAGCCCCGACACGCTCAGCACCCGGCCACCCGCCGTGACGACCCGGCGGCCCTCGGAGCGCGTCCCCGCGTGGAACACGTACGCCCCCTCCACGCCGGCCGCGTCGTCGAGCCCGTCGACCGCGACGCCGTCCGGCGACGGCTCCGGATAGGCCGCCGAGGCGAGCACGACGGTGACGCAGGCCCGCGGGTCCCACGCGATCGGCGGCGCCCCGGCGAGCCGGCCCGCCGCACAGGCGAGCAGCAGCTCGCCGAGGTCCGTGCGCAACCGGGGGAGGATCGCCTGCGTCTCAGGGTCGCCGAAGCGGGCGTTGAACTCCAGCACCTTTGGTCCGTCGCCGGTCAGCACCAGGCCGGCGTACAGCACGCCGACGTAGCGGCTGCCGCGCGACGCCAGTTCGGCGGCGACCGGCTCGAGGACGGCGCGGCCGAGGTCCGCGAGCAGCTCGTCGCCGACCGCAGGCACCGGGGAGTAGGCGCCCATGCCGCCGGTGTTCGGTCCCGCATCGCCGTCGAGGGCGCGCTTGTAGTCCTGCGCCGCGGCCATCGGGACCACGGTGTCGCCGTCGCAGAGGCCGAACAGCGACACCTCGGGTCCCGACAGGTACTCCTCGACGAGCACCCGCGCGCCGGCCTCCCCGTAGACCCGCTCCACCAGGGCGGCGTCGATCGCTGCGAGCGCGCCGTCGCGGTCAGGGCAGATGCGCACCCCCTTCCCGGCCGCGAGCCCGTCGGCCTTCACGACGTACGGCGGGGAGAACCCGTCGAGGGCGGCCGCCGCCTCGTCGGTGTTCGATCCGGCCCAGTGGCGGGCGGACGGCACGCCGGCGGCGGCCATGACCGCCTTGGCGAAGGACTTCGAGCTCTCGATGCGGGCGGCGTCGCGGGTGGGTCCGAACACGGGGACGCCGGCGACGTCCAAGGTGCCCGCGACGTCGGCGACGAGGGGCTCCTCGGGTCCGACGACGACGAGGTCGAGCTCCTCGCGGACGGCGAGCTCGCGGACCAGCGCCGTGTCCGCCGGGTCGACGGCGCGGACGTCGGCGACCGCGGCGATGCCGGCGTTGCCCGGCGCGCAGAGCACGGTGTCCACGGACGGCGCGTTCGACAGGGCCCAGCACAGCGCGTGCTCGCGACCGCCGCCGCCCAGGACGAGGACGCGCATCAGTGGCGCTCCAGCGTCTGGGACCGCGCCGGCCCGACGGAGACGTAGCGGATCGGCACGCCGGACAGCTCCTCCAGGTGGTCGACGTAGGCCTGCGCCTCCTTCGGCAGCAGGTGGTACTCGGTGACCTGCGTGATGTCGTCGCCCCAGCCGGGCAGCTCCGAGTAGACCGGCTCCGCGTGGTGGAAGATCGACTGGTGCGGAGGGAAGTGCTCGTACTCCTCGTCGTCGTATCGGTAGGCGTGGCAGACCCGCAGGGTGGAGAACGCGCTGAGCACGTCGAGCTTGGTGAGGAAGTGCTCCGTCAGACCGTTCACCCGGGCGGCGTAGCGGGCGAGCACGGCGTCGAACCAGCCCACCCGACGGCGCCGGCCGGTGGTCGTGCCGTACTCCTGGCCGACCTCGGTCATGCGCTCGCCGGTCTCGTCCCGCAGTTCCGTCGGGAAGGGCCCGGACCCGACCCTGGTGACGTAGGCCTTCGTGATGCCGATCACCCGCTCGACATGGCGCGGCCCGAGGCCGGAGCCGGTCAGCGCCCCTCCGGCGACGGGGTTGGACGAGGTGACGAAGGGATAGGTGCCGTGGTCGAGGTCGAGCAGCGTGCCCTGGGCGCCCTCGAGCAGCACCGTCTCGCCGCGGTCGAGGGCGTCGTGCAGCAGCGCCATCGTGTCGGCGATGTACGGGCGCAGGCGCTCGGCGTAGACCGCGTACTCGGTCTCGATGTCGGCCGCCTTCATCGGCAGGCGGTTGTAGACCCGCGACAGGACCGCGTTCTTCTCCTTCAGCACGGTGTCGAGCTTCTGGCGGAAGATCTTCATGTCGTACAGGTCCTGCACCCGCAGGCCGACGCGTGCCGCCTTGTCGGCGTAGGTCGGGCCGATGCCGCGCTTGGTCGTCCCGAGCTTCTGGCGGCCCAGGAAGCGCTCGGTGACGCGGTCGAGCTCGCGGTGGTACGGCATGATCAGGTGCGCGTTGCCGCTGATCTTCAGCTTCGAGACGTCGAGGCCCTGGTCGACGAGGTCGTCGAGCTCTTCGAGCAGCACCCCCGGGTCGATCACCACGCCGTCGCCGATCACCGGCGTGACGTGCGGGTACATCACGCCGCTCGGCACGAGGTGCAGCTTGAGGGTCCGGTCGCCGACGATGATCGTGTGGCCGGCGTTGTTGCCGCCCTGGTACCGCACGACGTACTGGACGTCGTCGGCGAGCAGGTCGGTCGCCTTGCCCTTGCCCTCGTCGCCCCACTGGGTGCCAACGAGGATGTGCGCCGGCATGCCTCTCCTGTCCGCGGGCCGGCTGCCCGCCCGCGCGGAGACTACCCGCGCGGGCGAGCCGGATGTCAGGCGGCCGGACGGGCGGTCAGGACGTCTCGCCCTCGGCCGTGATCGCGGTGAGCACCGCGGGGTCGGGCACGTCGGCGACGGCCTCGCTACCGCCGGCGATGTCGCTCTGGCTCGAAGTCGAAGCCCGTCCGGTCGCCGGATCGAAGTAGTGGGCGTGGTCGGCCGGCGACAGCTCGTCGGAGTCGATGCAGCTCCATCCGGCGGTGCAGACGGGCCCGCCCTCGTCAGCGGGTGATGCGGAAGCGGATCCGGATGTGGGTGTGGTACTCCGCGATCCGGTTCTCCTCGACCACGGCCGAGGTCTCGAGCACGTCGAACCCCTCGATGCCGCGCAGGGTCTTGCCAGCCTCTTCGAGCGCCTTGTTCGCCGCATCACGCCAGGAGTCGGTCGACACCCCGACGAGGTCGATCGTCTTGATGACGGCCACTGAGGTTCTCCTCGCGCGCTCGGAAGGTGGCAGAATGCTACGCGCCGTCGCGTGGCGGCACGAAACCCCGCGACGGGCGGGAACGGGGTGTCAGAGTATTCACTCCGCGTAACGGGTATCCCGCTGACACGGATCACCCTGCACGTGACGTCTCCCAGGAGGGGCAACCATGATTGGCTTCATCATCACGCTCATCATCGTCGGTCTGATCGCCGGCGCGCTCGCCCGGCTGCTCGTACCGGGTCGTGACCCCATGAGCATCCCGGCCACCATCGTCCTCGGCATCGTCGGTTCGTTCGTCGGCGGCTTCCTCGCCAGCCTGCTGTTCGGCCGCGAGGCCGGGGAGTCGATGCTCTCGCCGGCCGGGATCATCGGCTCGGTCATCGGGGCGATCATCGCGCTGCTGATCTACCGCGCGGTCAACAGCCGGTCCACGGGCGGCAGCGTCCGCGCCTAGTCGCTCGTCACGTACCGCGTTCCGGGCGCCCCGATTCGCACTCGCGGGGCGCCCGGTACCATGTCCGGACCCTGTTCGACGACCGCTCGGAGCGTGCGCCATGGCCCTCGGCTACCACGGAAAGCTCTACATCCTCGCCTTCGACCACCGGGGGTCGTTCCAGAAGAAGATGTTCGGCATCGACGGCGACCCCACGCCCGAGGAGACGGCGACGATCACGGACGCCAAGTCGCTGATCTTCGACGCGATGGTCGTGGCGGCCGAGGCAGGCGAGGAATCCGACGCCCTGGGCGTCCTCGTCGACGAGCAGTTCGGCGGTGACGTCCCCGGGATGGCCCGCAAGCACGGGCTGAAGCTCGCGATGCCGGTCGAGCGCAGCGGCGTGGACACCTTCGATTTCGAGTACGGGGAGGAGTTCGGCGAGCACATCGAGCGCTTCGACCCCGACTTCTCGAAGGTGCTCGTCCGCTACAACCCCGACGGCGACGCGGAGGGCAACCGCGCCCAGGTCGAGCGCCTCAAGCGCCTCTCGGACTGGCTGCACGAGCGCGACCGCAAGTTCCTGTTCGAGCTGCTCGTGCCGGCGGAACCGGACCAGCTGGACTCGGTCGGCGACGACGTGGACCGCTACGACGCCGAGCTGCGGCCCGAACTGATGCGCCGCGCGATCACCGAGTTCCAAGACGCGGGCATCAAGGTCGACGTCTGGAAGATCGAGGGCGTCGACGAGCAGTCCGACTGCGTGATGCTCGCCGAGCAGTGCCGGTCCGGCGAGGGCAATTCCGGTGTCACCTGCGTCCTGCTCGGCCGAGGCGCGAGCAACGAGAAGGTCGACCACTGGCTGTACCAGGCGGCCCCCGTGGAGGGCTTCATCGGCTTCGCGATCGGTCGCAGCATCTGGTGGGACCCGCTGAAGGCGTTCCTCGACGGGTCGATGGAGCGCGACGTCGCCGTCGCGAAGATCGCCGAGAACTACACGCGCTTCATCGAGGTCTGGCGCCAGGCCGCGTAGGCCCCGCGCGGCGTCAGGCCGCGGCCCCGCCCGGCTCGGCACAACGTTCGAAGGGTAGACGCAGCAAGCGGCGCCTAGCCTTCAATCGTTGCGGACGGCGTCCGCGACCGCCGGCGCCAGCGCGTCGGCCCAGAACCCGTAGCCGAGCGGCGACGGGTGGAAGCCGTCGCTCGACATCGACTCCGGCAGCCCGACGAACCGGGGGCTGGCGAGCGCGGCGATGTCGACGAACGGCGCGTCGAGCTCGGCGGCGACCGAGCGCTGGACCTCGCGCAGGGGAACGGCGTAGCGCCCGACCACCCACCGCAGCGGCTGCGCGAGGGCGGGTACGGTGCGGAACTGCGGGATCCCGCCGAGCACGACCGGGGCGCCGGACGCCTCGCGGGCTGCCCGGATCAGCGCCTCCGTCTGCCGCCGGAGGTCGCCGGGGCGGGTCACGTGGGTCACGTCGTTGGAGCCGATGACGAGCAGGACGACGTCGGCCCGGGCTGTGTCCAGCAGCGAGACCTGCTCGGTGAGCACGGTGGCCGTGCGAGCGCCGGAGACGCCGTGCCCCACGACGGTCACCGGCCGGTCGAGCTCCTGTGCGACGCGGTCGGCGACGAGCACGGCGACGGAGTCCGCGGCGGTGGGTGATCCCACGCCGGCGACCGTCGAGTCCCCGAGCACCACGAGGCGGAGCGGCTCGGCGTCCGCGGGCACGCCCTCCGGCTCGACGGTCGCCTCGACCACGTAGCCGGGGTCGCCCGGGAGGTACTCGGCCGTCGCGGTCAGGTACGCCTCCACCCCGAGGACGGCGACGAGCGCCGCGGGCACGGCGGCGGCGATCACGGCGGCGCGCCTCAGTCCCCACCCCACGGGGACAGGTCCTCCTCCGCCTCGACCTCGACCCCGCGCCACGAGGAGATGGAGCCGTCGCGCAGGCGCAGCAGCGCGATCCCGTGCCGGGCGTAGGCGTGGGCGTCCGCGCGGAAGGCGACCGCATACTCGACGGCGACGCGGTCGCCGTCGCGCAGGACGTCGGCCACCGAAAAGCGCTCCCGCCGACCGCCGAAGGCCTGGAACCAGCCGGTGATCGCGTCACGGCCGTGCAGCGGCGGCTGTCCGGCGGAGACGAGGACCGCATCCTCATGGAAGGCGCCGGCCGCCGCGTCGGCGTCGCCCTCGAAGCCCTCGCCGACGGCGCGCAGGAGGTCGGAGAGCGCGGCGTCCATCGCGCCCGAGGGTACCGTCGCGGCGCCGGCCGCCGGCGCCGCGTCAGCCGGCCGGCGGGACGAGGAAGCGGGCCACCTGGCTGACCAGTTCCGGTGCGCCGAGCGCGGCGCGCCCGTCTCCGGGGACCGTGACGAGCCTGGCGTCGTGGAAGAGCTGCGCGAGCCGCGGCGCCCGCTCGCGGTGATCGTCCTGAGCGCCGACGGCGAGCATCACCGGGGTCCGCAGGGCGCCCAGGCGGGGCGCCGCCGGCCAGCGGCGGCGCTCGACCCACTGGGCAAGCGTCGGCAGGTGGTGCCGCCGATCGGCGCGAGCC
>JACCXR010000419.1 GCA_013696915.1 Euzebyaceae bacterium | reverse complement strand
GCCCTCTACGGGCTGTGGATCAGCCTGCACACCTGGGACTTCCTGCTCCCGAGCAAGCCCTTCGTCGGCCTGCAGAACTACCTCAACCTCATGACGCGCGAGACGGCGGTGGGCGACTCGTTCTGGCAGAGCATGGGAGCGACCGGAAAATTCACGCTCTACAGCGTGCCGCTCCTGCTGGTGATCCCGCTGCTGATCGCGCTCGTCCTCAACAAGAAGTTCCCCGGGCGGACGTTCTTCCGCGCGGTCTTCTTCGCGCCCTACGTCCTGGGCGTCGCAGTGATCGGACTGCTCTGGCGCTTCCTGCTCGACCCGACCGCCGGGCTGCTCAACTACATGCTGAACCTCCTGCCCTGGGTGGACGGCAACATCCCATGGACGACCGCGACGCCCTGGGTGTGGGTGTCGCTCGTGGCCGCGACGGTGTGGTGGACGCTCGGCTTCAACGCCGTGATCTACCTCGCCGGGCTCCAGGACATCTCCCTCGACCTCTACGAGGCGGCCTCGGTCGACGGCGCCAAGACGCTGCAGAAGTTCTTCTACATCACCCTGCCGAGCCTCAAACGCGTGCTGCTGCTCGTCACGACCCTGACCGTGCTCGCGTCGGCGAACATGTTCGGCCAGGCACTGCTCATCACCCAGGGGGCGCCCGGCACAGAGACGCGCACGGCGATCATGTACATCGCCGAGGAGGGGCTCGGCAACTTCAGGATGGGCAACGCCGCAGCGATGAGCTACATCCTCGCGCTCTTCCTGATCCTGGCGAGCCTGGCGATCTTCGCCTTTTTCCGCCGGTTCGGGGAGGACTGAGCATGGCTGCGACCACACCCACCGAACGCGAGCCCGTCCGTCCGGGAGCACGCCCGCTCGCCGACGGGGCGGACCAGGCGCCCCGCGGAAGCGACGACAAGGCGACCCGCTGGAGCACGGGCCGGATCCTCGGCATGGCGCTCCTGCTGCTGCTGACCGTCGTCTACCTGGCACCGCTCATCTGGATGGGTCTCACCTCGTTCAAGAGCGTGACGGAGGCCACCCGGTGGCCGCTGCAGTGGCTGCCGAACCAGTGGCTGTCCCGGGCCTACGACCTCATCCTGCGACCGGGGACCGCGACCCCGGTGCTGCGCTGGTTCTTCAACAGCCTCTTCTCGGCGACGGCGCACGCGCTGCTGGTCGTCGCCACCGCCGCGCCCGCGGCCTACGCCCTGGCGCGGATGAACTTCCGCGGCAAGAAGTTCCTGCTGCCGCTGATCCTGGCGACGCTGTTCATCCCGCCGATCATCTTCCTGACGCCGAACTACGTCATCGTCGACCGGCTCGGCTGGATCAACACGCTGTGGGTCGTGATCGTCCCCGGCGCGGCCGGCGCATTCGGGGTCTTCTTCCTCCGGCAGTTCTTCTCCGGCCTGCCGTACGAGATCGAGGAGGCGGCGTTCGTCGACGGCGCGACGCCCTTCCAGGTGTTCACCAAGGTCGTGCTGCCGCTGTCGAAGCCGGCACTCGCGACGCTCATCACGCTGAGCTTCCTCGCCAACTGGAACGACTTCCTCTGGCCGTTCTACGTCCTGTTCACGCCGGAGGCGCTCACCCTGCCCCCCGGTCTGGGCCGATTGCAGGGGGCGTACAACATCGACTACCCCGTGATCATGGCGGGCGCGGTGATCGCGAGCATCCCGGTGCTGGCGATCTTCGTCGTCGCCCAGCGGTTCATCATCGAAGGCGTCGCCCGCAGCGGTCTCAAGGGGTGAGCGCCGGCAGCGGCGCGGCACTGCTGGCGGTGGCGGTGCTCGCCGCCGCCTGCGCCGGCGACGAGCCCGCGCCGTACGCCAACCCGGTGTTCGAACCGGTCCTCGCCGACCCCTCGGTGGTCCGGGGCGAGGACGGCCTGTACTACGCCTACGGCACGGAGGACGACTGGGGGGACGGCGGGGGCAGCCGCGCCGTTCCCGTCGTCCGCTCCGCCGACCTCGTCTCCTGGGAGCACGTCGGCGAAGCGTTCGAGGCCAGACCTGACTGGAAGGCGCCGGCGTTCGTCTGGGCGCCCGACATCCAAGCCTTCGGCGACGCCTACCACCTGTACTACTCGCTGTCGGTGTGGGGGGACGCCGACCCCGGGATCGGCGTCGCGACCGCCGGCAGTCCGGAGGGTCCGTTCACCGACCACGGCAAGCTGTTCACGAGCACGGAGATCGGGGTGGAGAACTCGATCGACCCGTACGTCCACTCCGAGGACGGGATCCCCTACCTGTTCTGGGGCAGCTTCCACGGCATCTACGGCGTGGCCCTGACGGCCGACGGCCTGGCGGTCGACGGGGAGAAGTTCCAGGTCGCCGGCGACGCCTTCGAGGCGCCGTACCTGGTCGAGCACGACGGCGCCTACTGGCTGTTCGGTTCGCTGGGGTCGTGCTGCGAGGGCGAGTTCAGCACCTACTCGGTATCCGTCGGCCGCGCCGACGCCCTCGAGGGCCCCTACCTGGACCGCGACGGCACCGACCTGCTCGACGGGCAGGGGACGCCGGTGCTGCAGGGCGGCGGACGGTTCACCGGCCCCGGCCACAGCGCCGTCGTGCGCGACGACGCGGGCACCGACTGGATCGTCTACCACGCGATCGAGCGCGACGAGCCCTACCTGTCCAGCGGCGCGAACCGTCGCGTCCTGATGATCGATCCCCTCCGGTGGGATGACGGCTGGCCCTCCGTGGCCGGGCTCGCCCCGAGCGAGGACAAGCAAGCAGGCCCCCACTTCGACCAGGAGGGTTGACCCCGCACCGCCGTCGCGCGCGCAGCGCCGGTCCCCCCATCGCTCCGCTCTCCCAAGGAGGACAGTCCCATGACCCGACCCGTCCGACGCGCCCCCTTCGCCGTCGCGCTGCTTGCCTGCCTGACCCTCGCGGCCCTCGTGGCCACGCCGGTGGCGGGCGACGCCGCCGCGCAGGCCCAGAGCTCCGACATCGCCACCTACACGAACCCGCTCGACCTCCGCACGCCCGAGGGCGAGCGCGTCGAGACCTGCGCCGACCCGTCGATCGCCTTCGTCGATGCCGAGTCCGGCGAGCGCACCTGGTACCTGTACTGCACGACGGACCCGTTCAACGGCGACGACCGCGACGAGTCCGGTGAGCTCAACTTCCACCTGATCCCGACCTTCACGTCCACCGACCTGATCCACTGGATCCACGCCGGCGACGTGTTCGACGAGCGGCCGGAGTGGATGGGGGACGGCGGGCCCTGGGCGCCGGAGATCGTGCAGTCCGGGGACACGTGGTTCATGTACTACACCGCCCCCGACGTCCCGCTCGGCGACGACCGGTTCGGCAGCGCCATCGGGGTGGCCACGGCGCCGAGCCCGACCGGACCCTGGACCGACAGCGGCGGACCGGTCGTCGAGCCGCACGCACCTCCGGGCAACCCCGACGCCGACCCGCGCTGGGTGTTCGACCCGGAGGTCATCACCGCGACCGACGGGCAGCGCTACCTGTACTACGGCAGCTACTACGGCGGCCTGTCGGTCCGCGAGCTGTCCGCCGACGGGCTGACGACCGACCCGGCGACCCAGTCGGAGGTGGCGATCGGCGACCGGTACGAGGGCACCCAGATCGTCCAGCGGGACGGCTACTACTACCTGCTCGCCTCCGCTACGAACTGCTGCGCCGGTCCCCTCACGGGCTACAGCGTCTTCGCCGGGCGCTCACGGGACCCGCGGGGGCCGTTCCTCGACCGCGAGGGCGTCTCGCTGCTCTCCGGCCGGGTCGGCGGCACCCCGGTGCTGTCGATGAACGGCAACCGGTGGGTGGGGCCGGGCCACCACGACGTCTTCACCGACTTCAGCGGCCAGGACTGGATGATCTACCACGCCCTCGACCGCGACGACCCCTACCTGGCCGAACCCGGCGGCATCAACAAGCGCCCGGCGCTGATGGACCCGCTGGACTGGATCGACGGGTGGCCGACGGTCCGCAACGGCCACTGGGCGTCGGAGCGCCCCAAGCCCGCACCGGCCGCCCAGCCCGGCGACCGGACCCGCCACCACCTGCGCGTCGTGCGCGACGACGAGCCCCTCCACCTCATCCGGCGGGCCTCGGACGAGTTCGACGGCGACGGTCTCCACCGCCGGTGGAGCTGGGTGCGCGAGCCGTCCCCGGACTCCTTCGGCCTGGCCGACGGCGCGTTCGGTTTCGACACCCAGGCGGCCGACCTGTTCGTGGACAGCAACAACGCGTCGGTGCTGCTCGAGGACACGCCACGCGGCGCCTACATGGTCGAGACCAGGATGAGGCTCGACGTGCCTGCTGAGGGCTGCTGCTTCAACTTCACCCAAGGCGGCCTCGTGATCTACGGCGACGACGACAACTTCATCAAGCTCGCGCACGTCTCGATCTGGGGGACCCGCCAGACCGAGTTCGCGAAGGAGGAGAGCCCGGTCCCAGACGGCCACCCCCGGTACGGCAACACCGTCGTGGGGCCCCCGGACGACTGGACGTACCTGCGCATCGCCCGGCGCCTGCGCTCCGGCGAGGAGCACTACACCGCCTACACCAGCCGCGACGGCGAGCACTGGGTGCGGGGCGGCACGTGGGCCCACGACCTCGGGATCGACGCCAGCATCGGGCTGGTGTCGATGGGCGGCGCCGGCTTCAGGGCCGAGTTCGACTACGTCCGGGTGTACCGCATCCAGCCCCGGCACCAGTGGTACTGACGGCCTCTCTCGCGACGTTGGCGCGGCATTCCGCGCCAACGTCGCACCCGAGGTCTTCGGGCGGGCTGTCACAGGGGCGCGCTACGTTCGACCCATGAGTGAGCAGCCGTCGGCGACGTCGTTCTGGCGGGGCGGGGAGCGCCTGGAGGTGCGCCGCGTCCCCGACCGGTTCGCCGCGCGCATGCGCCGCGGCGTCGGTCCCCAGGCGGTCGAGGCGGCCGCGGCCGCGACCCACCGGCGGACGCTCGGGCAGCAGAACCTTGAGGAGTTCTCCGCCGACCCCGGGTCGCGGGACGAGGCCATGGACACCCTCCGCCGGGGCGACGACGTGGAGTTCGCCTCGCACGTCTACCAGCCGGTCGGCGAACCGACGGCCCGCCTGTACCTGTCGGGCGAGATCACGGTCCGGTTCTCGGCGGGCGCCGCGGACGCCGACGTCGAGACGATCGCCGGCGCCCACGGCCTCCAGCTGGTCGAACCGGTCCGGGGACTGCCCGGCGCCTACGTCTTCCGGCTGACCGCACAGGCGGCGGAGAACCCGATCAAGGTCGCGAACCGCCTCGCCGGGCACGCGTTCGTCGAGACGGCGGAACCCGACGTCGTCGTCGCGGTCGCCCCGGCGTACGTCCCCGCCGATCCCCGCTTCGCCGACCAGTGGCACCTCCACCACGACGGCGGCCCGTTCCTGACGCCGGGCTCGCACCTGGACTGCCCCGGCGCGTGGGACCGCACCCGCGGCGTCCGTTCGGTGGTCGTGGCCGTGATCGACGACGCGTTCGACCTCGGCCACCCGGACCTCGCCGGCGAGGACAAGATCGTCGCGCCCCGCGACTTCGCCGACCGGGACACCGAGCCGCTGCCGGGCACGGGGGACTGGCACGGCACGGCATGCGCCGGCGTCGCCGTGGCGGAGGAGAACGGCCACGGCACGGTCGGTGTCGCGCCCGGGTGTGCGCTCATGCCGGTGCGCATGGGTGCGTATCTCGACGACCGCACCGTCGAGGACATGTTCGACTGGGCGGCGGACCGGGGGGCCGCGGTGATCTCGTGCAGCTGGTCGGCGGCGGCGATCAACTTCCCGCTGTCGCTGCGGATGCGGGCCGCGCTGCGCCGCGCCGCCGTCGAGGGACGCGGCGGGCGGGGCTGCGTCGTCGTCTTCGCGGCGGGCAACGCGAACCGGCCGGTCGACGGGACCGTCGACGAGCAGGGCTGGCCCGGCGACCGGCCGAGCGGTCCGACCCGGTGGCACAACGGCTTCGCCGCATCCCCGGACGTCGTGGCCGTCTCCGCCTGCACGAGCCTGGCGCGCAAGGCCGCCTACAGCAATTGGGGCGACGAGATCTCGGTGTGCGCGTCGAGCAGCAACGGCCACCCGGGCGTCGCGACCGGCATCACCCACCCGCGCATCACCGACCCGCTGCCCGGCCGGGCGATCGTGACGGCCGACGTCCGCGGGCCCGGTGGCTACGACGCCGGCGACTACACCACCACCTTCGGCGGCACCTCCAGCGCCTGCCCGGCGGTCGCCGGGGTCGCGGCGCTCGTGCTGTCGATCGCTCCCGATCTCACCGCCGCGGAGGTGAAGGAGCTGCTGGAGTCGACCGCCGACCAGATCGTCGACCCGGACCCGGACCCGCAGCTGGGCCTGACGCTCGGCACCTACGCCGACGGCCGCTCCGGGTGGTTCGGGCACGGCAAGGTGAACGCCGACCGGGCGGTCGCCGCCGCCGCCGACCGCTCCGCCCCGGGGGCCGGCGCGGCCACCCCGCGAGCGACCCGCTCGGCGTGCTGGCCGCTGCCGCACCCGCGAGCGGTTCGTCCCTGAGGCGATGACCGCCCCGGCCGCGCGCGGACATCACTGCTCATGCCTGTGCGCGCCTGGCTTTCCAGATCGACAGGGTCCCAACCGAGATCGCGCCGCATCGACCGCATCCTGGACGATGCGGATCGCCGGCCTTCCGAAGCCGCGGGCGTGGGCAAAACGACGGTCGTCGACCGCGTGGTCAACGGGCTGGTCGGCAGGGCACTGCATGAGCTACCCGGACCCACGGGCCGGGCGAAGGCGCCGCCTGATGAACCCGGAGAGCGACACGAGACGCTGAAGCGGAGACTCGAGGGCTCCCGCGGGACTGACACCAGTTCCTTGCAAGGGCTTGGGGACCGGCCTGTAGCGTGGGCCGCCGACGATCCCGCCGCGGCAGATGACGGACCAGCCGATGACCCCCGACCCCACCGCGGGCGCGCCCGACGCCGCGCCCGACGTCCCCCGCCCCGAGTACCCGCGCCCGCGGCTGCGGCGGGAGCGGTGGCACAACCTCAACGGGCCGTGGGCGTTCGGGTTCGACGACGCCGACCGTGGGATCGCCGAGCGCTGGTACGCCGGCAGCGCCGCCCACCTCGACCGGCGCATCACCGTCCCGTTCTGCTACCAGTCGGAGCTGTCCGGCATCGGCGACCGGACGCCGCACGACGTCGTCTGGTACGCCCGGACGCTGCCGGACGTCCGCACATCGGAGGAAGAGCGGCTGCTCCTGCACTTCGGCGCCGTCGACCACCGGGCGACGGTCTGGGTGGACGGGCACCGGGTCGCCGAACACGAGGGCGGGCACACCCCGTTCTCTGCGGACGTCACCGACGCGCTGTCGGCCACCGACGCCCACGAGGTGGTCGTGCGGGCGGAGGACCCCTACCTCGACCTCACCATCCCCCGCGGCAAGCAGTACTGGCGGGAGCGCCCCGACGGCATCTTCTACACGCCGACGACGGGGATCTGGCAGACCGTCTGGCTGGAGCCGGTCGCCCGCCTGCGGCTCGACCGGGTGCAGCTGACCCCCGACGTCGACGCCGCCAGCGTCACGCTCGACCTCGGCGTCACGGGGCCCCCCGAGGGTGCCGCAGTCCGGGTGGTCGTCTCCTTCGACGGGCTCGCGCTGGTCGACGACCTCGTCAGGCTGACCGACTGCGCGTTCGAGCGGTCTTACTCGGTTCTCCCGCCCTCGGGCGCCATCGACGCCTACATCGGCGACGAGCAGGGGATCGCCCTGTGGCGCCCCGACGACCCCTGCCTCTACGACGTCCACCTTGAGGTGCTCGACCGTGACGGGGCCAGGGTCGACGCGGTCGACACCTACTT
>JACCXR010000411.1 GCA_013696915.1 Euzebyaceae bacterium | reverse complement strand
CGAGCCGGGCTCTGCCCGCAGGTGACGCCTGCGCGTCGCGCAGCACGGCGTGGGCCAGCGCCAGGTTCTCGTCCGGGTCGCGCACGTCGACGAGCTGCAGCGCGGAGTCCGGGGCGAGCAGGGTCTTAACGACGAACGCGATGTCGAGCTCGCGGTTGTGGACACCGACGGCTCCGGCGAGGTTGCCGCACATCGGCAACGCACCGGACAGGCGCTCCGGGAAGCGCTGCACCAAGCCGGCGGTCATGATCCCGCCGATGGACAGGCCGAAGCCGATCGTGTGCCGCGGGGGACCGAGGACCTGGTCGACGATGTCGAGCAGGGCCGGCTGGTCCGAGAAGGCCGACTCCAGTGGCCAGAAGATCGTGTTGGTGGATCCGGCCACGGCGTAGCCCGACGCGACCAGGTGCCCGATCAGCGGGTCCCCCGGCTGCCAGGGAGGGTCGTCGGGACCGACGGGCACGGGTTTGCTGTACAGGACGAGGACGCCGTTCCAGCTCCCGGGCGCCTCGACGGCATACCGCGCGCCGCTGGAGAGGACGCCAGCATGCGCGCCTGCTCGACTCACGATGTCCCTTGGGTCTTGATCCCGACTGGTCCGCCCGGAGCCTAGCCGATCGCGCCGCGCGGACAGAAACCGCTTCTGCAGCCGTGGTGCGGTGGCCCCCGGGGGATCTCGCCGTGGGCCACCATCCTCCGTCTCACGCTGTCAGTGGCCTACCCGCCCCTTGGGCTTGAGGACGAACAACCCGCGATCTTGGCTGCTGACGGCCACGACGCCCTGCTCGTACCACGGATAGTTGCTCCAGGTGCCGCGGAAGGCCGGGTTGTCGTGCTCGGGATACACGTCGAAGAACCCGACCTCGGACAGCTCCCCGTTGGCGACATCGCTGGTGTCATAGATCCGTAGGCCGGCGCTGTAGTTCGAGGCGTAGGCGCGGTCGCCGGCTGTGTAGATGTTGTGGTCCGTCGCTGCCGTCTCGCTGTCGAAGGCGCCGATCACCCGTGGGTCGTCGAGGTCGCGCACGTCCCAGATCCGTGTACGGGTGTTGATGCCGTAGAAGGTCTCGTCATACTCGTCGCCGTGCAGGAAGTAGCCCTGGTCGGGGGTCAGCCACCCCTGGTGGCTGATGCCGCTCTGGGCGTACTCGACGTTCGCGATCGCCTGGGGCCTCTCCTTGTCGGTCACGTCGACGATCGACAGCGTGTTGTAGACACCGCCGGGCCCGAAGACGGTGACCTGGGGAGCTGAGTTGAAGCAGATCTCACGGCCCTGATAGACGGTGTCCGGTCCCTCGTAGATCACGCACTGGGTGTCATGGATGTTGCCGTGCTCCGTGAAGCAGCCGGCGAAGGCCGGCTCGGTCGGATTCGAGACATCGACCATGTGGAGGCCGCGGCTGCACGTCTCGCCGCTCACGAGGTACGCGTAGCCTGTGTCGGTGTTGATGTTGAGGTTGTGGGTCCTGCTGACCCCGGCGTAGTGCGCCGTCTCCTCGAACGTCACAGGGTCCCTTGTGACTCCCCGTAGCTGCCTGAGGTCGAAGACCTGCATGCCGTGGCCCACGCTCTCCGAGACGATGAAGGCGTGGTTGTCGTACACCTTGATGTCCTTCCAGAGGCCGCCGATGGCGACGTTCGTGTGGGCCGGCAGCAGGCCCACGACATCCGGGCGCTTCGGATCACTGATGTCGACGAACACCGTGGCCTGACGGCCGCCGACGATTGCGTAGTCCGCGCCGGTCCCGGGGTCGGTCCAACCCCAGATGTCACTGACGAAGGTGACGCCCAGATCCCCCAGCGTAAGGTGGCTCATCATGTCGACGCCGTCGCAGGGGAAGGTGTCCGCAGCCATCCCGCGGATGCAGGGGGCGAAGCCGCGCGGCGCGTTGCTCTCCTCGTTCGCATTGGCGGCGACGACGTTGGCGAGCTCGTGGGCGCGCGCCTCCTCGCTTGGGTAATGCCTGTCACTTTGGAGGTCCTCGCCTTCAGGGTGTGCGGCCGAGGGGACTACGCCGACGATGCTGAACACCAGGACGGCGCTGAGCACCAAGCTGAGTCGAACTCGCATGAAGTCTCCCTTGCTGGAGCGTGTGAACCGGAATGCCGCGGCTGCAGAACAGTATTCTGTTAGTGCGACCGACGGGTGTCAACGGAAGGCTTGGGGCGCTCACGGTGGAGTCGTCGACTCCTCTCCCGGCCGAAGAATGTCTTTCTGTCGTTAGCGAACGGCTGCTATTCTTCGGGTCCCTTCTGGCTACGCCGTGTAGCGGACGACTGGCGAACGAGGACGGCATGGCATCTGCTGTAGTCAACGGCGAATCGGGTCCAGCGGCCTCCGGGGCTGGAGCGGGGCCCCGGCCGCTGGTCCACAAGGATCTGCCCCTCGTCGGCTACGCCGATCCGTGGAGCGTGGCGCCGGGCGAACGTGTCCGCTTCATGGTCAGCTGCGAGCATCCGACCTATCGCGCCCAGATCGTGCGGCTGCTCCATGGCGACGACCGGCCCGGCGCCCCGGGCCTGAAGGAGGAGACGGTCGACACGCCGATCGACGGCGAGTACACCGGTCACCCACCGTCGTATCCGACCGGCTCATCCGTCGTGGTGCCCGATGACCCGGCGTTGCGCCTGGACGACAGTTTCACGCTCGCGGCGTGGATCTTCCCCACCATGCCCGACAAGGGCGCACAGGGTCTGCTCACGAAGTGGTCCGGCAGCGGCGATCTCGGCTACGCCTTGGTGATCGACGAGCGCGGAGAGCTGGCGCTGTGGTTGGGCGCGCGGGGGCGCGAGGCGCAGCGCGTCTCGAGCGGGGCGGCACTGCGGGCGGGTCAGTGGTACTTCGTGGCGGCGGCGTACGACGCTACCCGCGGCTCGGTGCTGTTGATCCAGCGTCCGTTCCCGTCGTGGCCGCTGGACGCCACCGCCGTCGCCGCCGAGCGGGCGGTCGAGACCCCGGCGGTCGACGACGACGGGGCGCCCTTCGTCATGGCGGCATGGTCGTCGGGACCCGAGGCGCAGCGACCGGCCGGCCGGGGCCACTACAACGGCAAGATCGAGGCACCCGTCGTGTACGGCGCGGCGCTCGGCCCCGGGGCGCTCGAGGCTGTCGAGCGGGGCGCCGCCGTCGCGGACGCCGGACCGGTGCGAGCGGCGTGGGACTTCGCCCTCGACACGCCGACGGATCGGATCCGCGACGTCTCGGGCAACGGGCTGGACGGCCGCACCGTGAACCTCCCGGCGCGCGCGATGAGCGGGCATGCCTTCGGCGGTGGCGAGCGGGCGTGGACCAGCGCTCCCGAGACCCATGGCGCCCTGCACTTCCACGACGACGACCTCGACGACTGCGGCTGGGACGTGGCGTTCGAGCTGACGGTTCCCGACTCACTGCGCAGCGGCGTCTACGCGGCGAAGCTGAGCGCCGGCGACAGTGAGTACCACGTGCCGTTCTTCGTGCGGCCGGCCGGCCGCCGCGCGACGGCACCGATCCTGTTCCTCGTGCCGACGAACTCGTACCTGGCGTACGCCAACTTCCGTGAGGCGTTCGCTCAGGAGAACGGGGTGCTCGGGCTGTACCACTTCCACGGTGACGGGAGTGCGGTGCTCTACTCGTCGGCCCGGCGACCGATCGTCAACCTGAGGCCGCGCGCGAACTTCGACATCCTCGACGACGCCGGTGCGCCGCACCAGTTCAACGCCGATCTGTACCTGGTGGACTGGCTCACGGTCAAGGGCTTCGAGTTCGACGTGGCGACCGACGAGGACCTGGACCGGGAGGGTGCTGCGCTGCTCGACCAGTACCGCGTCGTCCTCACCGGCAGCCATCCGGAGTACTGGTCGGGGGCGATGCTCGACGGTCTGGAGGCGTACCTCGGCCACGGTGGGCGGCTCCTGTACCTGGGCGGGAACGGCCTGATCTGGGCGACGACCTTCGACCAGGAGCGCCGGAACGTCGTCGAGGTCCGCCGCGGCGGCGGGGGGATGCGCGACGCGACGCCGGGGGAGCGCTACCACAGCACCACCGGCGAGTTCGGCGGACCGTGGCGCGAGCGCGGCCGGCCGCCGAACCGCCTCGCCGGCGTCGGCTCGATCGCGCAGGGTTTCGACCGGTCCTCGCCGTACCAGCGCCAACCCGACAGCTTCGATCCCCGGGCCGCGTGGATCTTCGACGGTGTGGGAGACGACGAACCGATCGGAGACTTCGGGCTGACCATGGGCGGTGCTGCGGGCTTCGAGGTCGACTGTGCCGACGCTTCCCTCGGAACGCCGCCCCACACGCTGGTGCTCGCCAGCGCCACGGAGTTCTCCCCGACGTACGAGCACCAGCACCCCGTCCACGTCGCGGGCACGGACGTCGATCTCCACGACCCGATGCGCTGCGACATGGTGTTCTTCGAGACCCCGGACGGTGGGGCGGTGTTCTCGGTCGGCTCGATCGCGTACTGCGGAGCGCTGTCGCACAACGGCTACGACAACAACGTGTCACGGATCACCGAGAACGTGCTGCGGCGCTTCTCCGCGGCGCGGCAGTGACGAGGTTGCGACAGGGATGACCGGCGACCGGGGCGCCACACGACGCGGGCCCGGTTCCCACCGTCCCGTGATCATGGCCCGCCACGGCCTCGCCGCCGCCGCTCACCCGTCCGCGGCGCTCGCCGGATTGGATGCGCTCCGCCGTGGCGGGCATGCGGTCGACGCCGCCATCGCGACGAATGCTGTCCTGGCGGTCGTGCAACCGCACATGTGCGGGATCGGCGGCGACTTCTTCTGCCTGGTCTATGACGCCGGGTCGAAGAGGATCGACTTCCTCAACGCCAGCGGTCGGGCGTCTCGGCGGACCGACCGGGACGCGTTGCGACGGCGCGGCCACGATGCGATGCCGTTTCGCGGGGGGCTGTCCGTCACGGTGCCGGGTTGCGTCGACGGCTGGGTGAAGGCATGGGAACGGTATGGACGACTGCCGTGGGCGGACTTGTTCGACCGGGCGGTCGAAGCCGCGCGTGAAGGCTTTCCGGTGACGCACCAGCTCAGCGCCTGGATCGCGCGGCAACGCGATGTGCTCGCCGACGGCGGCGAGCTGCAGGCGACGTTCCTGGCCGGCGGGGGAGCGCCGAGGCCGGCCTCCGTCCTGCGCCAACCCGCGCTGGCCGAGTCGCTGGAGACGATCGCTTCCCAGGGAGGCCGTGCCTTCTACGACGGCCCGCTCGCCGACCGGCTCTGCACCGGGCTGCGAGCGGCGGAGGGCTTGCTCGATCGACGCGACCTCGAGGAGCACCAGTCCGAGTGGGACGCCCCGATCTCGACGCCGTACCGGGACACGAAGGTCGTCACGACCGGAGGCAACACCCAGGGACTGGCGACACTGGTCGCCCTCAACGTCCTGGAGCCGTATCCCCTCGGCGAGTGGGACCGGCACGGCTTCGAGCGCATCCACTACTCGGTCGAGGCGCTCAAGCTCGCCTGGCGAGCCCGCGAACAGATCAGCGATCCGGCGTTCGTCGACGTCGCGTGGGACGACCTGTTGTCGAGCGAGTACGCCGCGATGCTGCGGGCGCGCATCCGACCCGGGCGAGCCCTGCCGGGTCCGGCGGCGGAGCCGGCCAGCGACACCACGGCGTTCGCCGTCGCCGACGCAAAGGGCAACGTGGTCTCCGCCATCCAGAGCCTGTCCGCCCCCTTCGGCGCCGCGGTGATGCCACCTGGCACCGGGGTGATCCTGCAGAACCGGGGAGCCGCGTTCTCCCTCGACGGCAGCCATCCCAACGCCGTGGAGCCGGGCAAGCGCCCACTGCACACGCTGATGGCGACGATCGTGCTTCGTGGCGGCCGACCGGTGCTGGTCTTCGGAGCCATGGGCGGCATCGGCCAGCCCCAGACACACCTGCAGGTCATCACGAACGTCATCGACGACGGCCTCGACATCCAGACCGCGATCGAGGCGCCCCGCTGGCTGCTGGGAGATCTCTCGCGCCGCCCGTCGGCCGTCCTCCAGATCGAACCCAGGTTCCCCGTTGCCACGGTCGAGGCGCTCGAGCGCGCCGGTCACGAGGTCACGGTGGTCCCCGACTGGGCGTTCCAGATGGGGCATGCGCACGGCATCGCCGTCGACCAGGACTCGGGCGTGCGGATGGGGGGCGCCGACCCCCGTGGTGACGGCTATGCGATCGGCGACTAGCACACGAGGCAACCGACGGGCGGACCTGCTCGGTCGGAGCCACAGCGGAGGTTGGACGCATGACCGATCAGAAGAACGGCCGCGAGCAGATCGTGTTCCTGTCCGCGATCGAGCTCGGGCGTCTGTACCGGGCACGGGAGCTCTCGCCCACCGAGGTCGTCGAGGCGACCCTCGCACACGTCGAGGCGGTGAACCCGACGCTCAACGCCTACGTCACCGTCACCGCCGAGCTCGCGCGGGACCGGGCCCGGCGTGCGGAGCGCGCCCTGGGCGCAGGCGAGGGCGCGGGATTGCCACTGCTGGGAGTGCCCCTCTCGCTGAAGGACCTGACGCCGACGAAGGGCATCCGCACGACGAACGGCTCCCTGCTCACAAGGGACTGGGTCCCCGACGCCGACCCGGTCGTCGTCCAGCGCATCTACGCCTCCGGTGCCGTGATCCTGGGCAAGACCAACGTGCCCGAGTACGGCTGGAAGGGCGACACCACCAACCGCATCGTCGGCTCGTCACACAACCCCTGGCGCCACGGGCTCACGACCGGCGGGTCCAGTGGTGGGGCGGCGGCGGCGGTGGCGGCCGGGATGGGTCCCATCGCGCAGGGCAGCGACGGTGCAGGGTCGATCCGCATCCCGTCGTCGTTCTGCGGCGTCTTCGGGCTCAAGCCGACCTACGGCACCGTGCCCGCAGGCGAGCCCAGCATGGAGCGGGTGAGCCAGATGGGACCGATCGCACGAACGGTCTGGGATGCCGCGCTGCTGCTCGGCGTCATCGCCGGACGGGACGTGCGCGACCCGGACTCCTGGGCCTCGCCGGGGGAGTCGTACGTGGACGGGATCGACCGAGGTGTCCGCGGTGTGCGGGTGGCGTGGAGTCCCGACCTCGGCTGCGCCTCGGTCGACCGCGAGGTCGCGGACATCGTCGCGCGAGCCGTGGCGGTGTTCTCCGACCTTGGGTGTGACGTCGATGAGATCGACGCGCCGTTCGACGACCCGTGTGGCCTGTTCGAGGTGATGTCCGCCACCGCCGAGGCCGGTGAGTACGGGACCTTGGAGCGGTTCGCGGAGGTCCGTGACCTGCTGGACCCGGGCCGGCTTCGCCACATCGAGACGGGCTGGACCTTCAGCGGTGTGGACGTCGCGAGAGCGAACGCCGGCCGCGCGGAGCTGTACGTGCGCATGCGCAGGCTCATGGAGACGTACCAGCTCCTCCTCACGCCGACCCTTCCGGTGACGCCGTTCCCGGCCGGCGCCGACTATCCGCCACAGCTTCCGGGGAACCCGACGGACGCGCTGTGCTGGCCCCGCTTCACGTACCCGTTCAACCTCACCGGCCAGCCGGCGGCGTCCGTGCCGTGCGGGTTCACCGCCGACGGTCTCCCGGTCGGCCTCCACGTCGTCGGCCGGTGGCGTGAGGACGCCACCGTGGTGCGCGCGGCCCGCGCCTTCGAGGTCGCCCGCCCGTGGGCCGCGCGTCGTCCGTCGGTCGTCGACGGGGCGGTTCCCGCGCCGCCTGCGAGCTGACCGACTCAGGCCGGGCGCTTGGCCGTGGACGACGACTCGAGCCAGTCCGTGTCCGGCCTGGGGAGCGAGGCGACCAGGCGGGCGGTGTACGGGTGCTTCGGGGAGTCGAGGACGTCGCCGACCGGGCCTGACTCGACCACCTGGCCGCGGTAGAGCACATAGACCCGGTCGACGACCTGGCGGACCACGGCGAGGTCGTGGGAGATGAACAGGTAGGCGATGCCGAGGTCCTCCCGCAACCGGTTGAGCAGGTTGAGGACCTGTGCCTGGACGGAGACGTCCAACGCCGACACCGGCTCGTCGCAGACGAGCAGGCGGGGCTCCAGCGCGAGGGCACGGGCGATCGCCACCCGCTGGCGCTCGCCGCCCGACAGGGCGATTGGTCGTCGAGCGCGGTAGTCCGCGGGCAGGCCGACGCGCCCGAGGAGCTCGCCGGTGAGCGCGTCGAGGTCCTCTTGCGGGTCGGCGCGCTCGCGGCGGGCGCGCAGCGCCTCCGTGATCGCGAAGTCCACGGTGCGGGCGGGGTTGAGCGACTGGTACGGGTCCTGGAAGATCATCTGGACGGTCCGGCGCAGGTGGTTGCGCGCGTTGCGGTCCAGGGCGCTGTAGTCCGACCCGTCCACGCCGTCGATGGTGATCTCACCGGCGGAGGGCGTCTCCAGGCCCACCAGGCAACGGCCCAGCGTCGTCTTCCCGGATCCCGATTCGCCCACGAGTCCGACGCTCTCGCCGTCGCCGACCTCGAGCGACGCGCCGACCAGCGCCTGCACCGTCCGGCCCGCCTTTCGACCGGAGCCCGCGGTGAAGACCTTGTCGAGCCCCTCGACCCGCACGAGGGTTCGGCTCCGCGCGGCGACCGTCGCGCTGGGTACCGGGTGCTCGGCGGAGCTGCGCAGCGCGGACATCTCGTGGCGGATGTCCGCGATGCGCACGCACGCGGTGTGCCGTGACGGCGCGAACTCCGCAAGCGCGGGCTTCCCGACCCGGCACGGGTCGTCGCGGACCCACGCGCATCGCGGCGCGAAGGGACAGCAGGTCGCCACCTCGTCGGGTTCCGGGACGCTGCCTGCGATCGCCTCGAGCGTCGAGACGCGCCGGTCGCTCGGCGGCTCGGAGAGGAGCAGGCCGAGCGTGTACGGGTGCAGCGGTTCCGCCTCCACGACGGGTGCGGCCGCGACCTCCACGACCGACCCGGCGTACAGCACGTACACCCGGTCGCACATCGCGAAGGCGACCCGCAGGTCGTGGGTGATCAGGATGAGCCCCATGCGGCGGCTCTCCTGGAGCGACTTGAGAACGCCAAGGCTCTCCTTCTGCGTGGTCATGTCGAGGGCGGTGGTGGGTTCGTCCGCGACGAGGATCTTGGGATCACGGGCGATGGCCGCCGCGATCCCCACCCGCTGGCGCATCCCTCCGGACAGCTGGAACGGGTAGACGTCCGCCACGCCGGGGTCGGTGATGCCCACCTCGGCCAGCCGGCGGACCGCCTCGTCGCGGTACGATCGACGACGCAGCCGCGGTCCGTCATCGCGGAGCTGGAGCGTCTCTTCGAGGTGCTTGCCGCAGCGCCGCAGCGGGCTCAGCATCGTGTAGGGGTCCTGGAGGATCAAGGCGATGTCGGAGCCGCGGATGCGGCGCAGTGCCCGTTCCGGCATGGCCAAAAGATCGCGCCCCTCGTACGTCACGGTTCCGTGGGCCATGAGGCCGGCGGGCAGCAGTCCGAGGAGGGCCCGCGCGGTCATCGACTTGCCGCTGCCGGACTCCCCGACGATGCCGACGGTCTCACCGGCGGAGACCGTGAGACCGATTCCCGAGACGATGGTCCGATGGCGTCCACCGACCCGACTCGTGATCCGCAGGTCGCGGACCTCGAGCAGGTGGGTCCCTTGCGCCTGCATCGTCGCGTACGCGTGCTGTTCGAAATGGTCCGCCGGCCTCACCGCGCCCGCCCCCGGTCGGAGAGCCGCTCCGCCAGCCAGTCACCGACGAGGTTCATGCTCGCCGCCGTGAGGATCAGCATGGCCCCCGGGGCTAGGGCCGCCGCGGGGTTTTTGAACAGCAGGGTCCGGCCCTCGGCGAGCATCCTCCCCCAGTCGGGGGTGCCGGCTCCCACCCCCAGACCGAGGAACGAGAGCGCAGCCAGCGCCAGCAGCGCGTAGGCGAAGCCGAGGAACACGCTGGCGATGATGAGCGGGACCAGGTTGGGCAGGAGGTGGGCCATGGCGACCCGGCGCCCTGGCAGTCCGAGCACCCGGGCGGCCTCGATGTACGCCCGGGGCCGCTGCTCGAGCGTGGCGGCGCGGATCAGGCGCGTGTCGTACGGCGAGCTCAGGACGATCAGGATGGCGACGGCCAGGAAGTAGCCGCCACCGAGGACGCCGACGACCACGATGGCGACCAGCTGTCCCGGAAGCGCGAACATGAGGTCGGCCCAGCGCAGGATGACGCTGTCGGACAGCCCGCCGACGTACCCGGCCAGGAGCCCCAGCAGGGTGCCGATGAGCGCAGACCCGAGCGTGATCAAGACCGGTCCCAAGACGGCGGTCCGGGCGCCCACGATGAGGCGCGCAAGCACGTCGCGGCCGAGGTCGTCGGTGCCGAGCCAGTGCGCCGCGCTGGGGCCGGCCACCCCCGTGGCGAGGTCCTGCGCGCTGGGGTTGGGCGCGATCCACTCGCCGAAGGCGGCGAGGACCATGACGCCGATGACGATCCCCCAGCACAACCCGATCAGCAGCCCCGGGCCGCTGCCGATCCGCTCCTCGGCGAGCCCCAGGGGGGCGGCGGCCTCGCTCACGAGGCCGCCTTTCCGAAGCGGATCCGGGGATCGATGAACAGGTAGAGGATGTCGGTCAGCAGGTTCACGGTGATGACCATGGCGGCCGTCAGCATCGCGAGCGCCTGCACCACCGGGACGTCCTGGAAGTTGACCGACTCGATGAGGAGCGCGCCGAGTCCCGGCAGGGAGAACGTCACCTCGACGAGCACCGCCCCGGTCAGCATGACGCCCAGGATAAGGCCGCCGGCCGTGACGACCGGGATCAGCGCGTTGCGCAGGCCGTAGGCGAACAGCACCTTCCGACGAGCGAGCCCGCGTGCGGAGGCGAAGACGATGTAGTCCTGGTCCAACGCCTCGAGCATCCCCGTGCGCGTGTACCGGATGATCGGCGCCAGCCCGGTCAGCGCGAGCGCCACGGCTGGCAGCGCCAGATGCCGGAGCTGGTCGAAGAACCCCTCCCCCGCGCCGAACGCGGGGAACCAGCCCAGGATGACGGCGAAGACATAGAGCAGGAAGATCCCCGTCACGAAGGCAGGAGCGCTGACGCCGACGACGCTGAGCGCGATCGTCGCGCGGTCGATCCCGCGGCCTCTTTTGACCGCCGCCAGGACGCCGAGCGGGACCCCGAACGCCATGATCAGGGCGAACGCGTAGCTCCCGAGGAACACCGTCAATGCAGCGCGCTCCCGCAACGCGAGGGCCACGTCCTCGCCGGTCCGGATCGACTGGCCGAAGTCGAACCGGACGGCACGGGTGACCCAGTGACCGTACTGGTTGAGGAACGACTCGTTGAGGCGGTACCGCTCCTGGATCGCCGCGACGCGTTCGGGGCTCGGTGGTCGCCGGCCGCTCAGCAGCATCTGCTCAGCGCTCCCCGGTGCGGCGTGGATGAGCGAGAAGACGCCGATGGAGATGACCAGGAGCAGCACGACGAGGGCGAGGACCCTCTTCCCCAGGAAGGCCCGCCACTGAGCGTTCGGCATGGCGTCCGCCCCCTCCGCCTGTTACCGCTCCGGTGTCTCGAACGACCCCCCTATTCCGGGCTGACCCTCGCCGGCCAGATGCCCTGCTGCCAGTACAGGGGGTGGAAGCTGTCCATGGACAGGCTCTCCCGGAACGCGACGACGTCGGCCTCCCACCAGATCGGCAGGTACGGCAGGTCCTCGGCGATGATCTGCATCATCTCGGCGAGCTGCTCGCTGCGTTCCCCGGGATCCAGGGTCTCAGCTTGCACGTCGATGAGCTCATCGACGCGGGGGTTGAGGTAGTGCGGCACGTTGAAGCCACCCGGCCGGGCGAAGTCACTGGGCAGCATGAACGACGGGAAGTCGGACGGGTCGACGGTGCTGCCTTCGAAGCTGAGGGCGCGGAATCCCCCCTCGTGCCCGGTCACGGCGGCGATCTCCTGGGACAGCGGGACCTCCTGGACCTCGAGGTCGATGCCGATCTGCGACAGGCTCTCCGCGAGTGCCTCGGACACCCGGCCGAGCTGCGGCTTGGCGTCGGCGAACTCGACGGTCTCCGAGAAGCCGTCGGGGAAGGCCGACTGCTCCAGCTCGGCGCGGGCCATGTCGAGGTCGTACTCGTAGGTCGGCAGGGAGCCGTAGATCTCGTCGACGCGCTCCTGCGGGACGTCGATGCCTGCCCACTGTTCCTTCGGGACGAGCGACGTCGCCGGCTCCGCGGCGCCCGGCAGCAAGGTCTCGACGATCTGCTCCTGCGGCAGCGCGTGGGCGATGGCCCGACGGACGTGGACGTCGTTCCACGGTTCGACACGGAGGTCCCAGGCGAAGAACGCGGGGCTCAGCGCGGCACCGACCTCCACCTCGGCGCCCTCGATCTGGCGCCAGTCGTCGACCTCCGAAGGCACCACGGAGAACGCTCCGTCGATCTCACCGGCGCGCATCGCGAGCTGGGTGGCCTGCGAGTCGCTGATCAGCACGACGGAGACCTGCTCCCAGGCCGGCAGCTCACCCCAGTAGTCCTCGTAGCGGGCGAGGTCGACGGACGTGTCCGCCTGGAAGTCGGTGACCATGTAGGGACCGGTCCCCATGAGGGTGTCCTCGCCGGGTCCCCCGAACTGCTCACCGAGCTCCTCGGCGACCGCCTGACTCACGATCGGCGCGTAGGCCATCACGCTTGCGAACTGGGCCAGGGGACGGGTCAGGGTGATGGTGACCTCGTTCTCCGCCGTCGCCTCCACCGACTCCACGTCCTGGAACGCGCTGACGATGGAGGCGACGTCCGGGTCGTTGTGCCGCTCGATCGAGTAGACGACGTCCTCGACGGTGAGCGGGCTGCCGTCCCAGAACGTGACGCCGGGCCGCAGCGTGTAGGTGTACGTCAGCGGGTCGGCCTGCTCCCAGGACTCGGCCAGCCACGGGATGATGTCGAGGTTCTCGTCGAGGGTGACCAGGCTCTCCGTGGTGATGGCCTGCACCGACTTCGACCCGTTGTCGAGCGCCCTGGCGGAGTCCAGGTGCACCAGCGCGCTGACGCGCCACGTCAGCTCCTCGGTGTCCTGTGCGGCCCCGTCGCCGGCGCCGGCCTCGTTCGAGCTGTCCGGCGTACTGCCAGCGCCGGTGCTGCCGGTGGGACCGCTCGCCCCGCAGGCCGCGAGGGCCCACGCCAGCACGATGGCGACGCCAGTCGTGGCCACATGCCGCAGCCGCCGACGCGTCATGGCGTCCCGCGGTGCCTGTCGGGAGATGCGCTGGGACTCCACCTCATGGCTCATGTCACTCTCCTGGGCTACCTGGTGTCCGGGGGGAGTTCCCAGCGCTACCGGGAACCACGGTTCGTGCAAAGCGAACGCTTCTGTGGCGCAGAAACAGATTCTAGCCTACTGACGAGGCACGGCGACTGCAAGGGCCTTGCGTCGGGGATGCGGCGGCATGACACGGTACGGCGGCCGACGCCGAAGAGCGTGTCGGCCGGGGACCTTGACAGGCGTGAATGCGCCGGCCAGAGTGACCGCTCTAGAAACGAAACCTGCACAACAGAATCAGCCGTAGCGCCTTCGCACACGGCGGGAGGAGCAGGATCATGAGCGCTCGAGAACGCCACAACACCATGGTGCTCCCGCGGCCGCGGCCGCAGACGCCCACCGTCCTCGCGCTCACGCGCCGAGAGCTGCTCAGGCGCGCCGGAGTCGGCGGCGCGGCCCTCATGCTGCCGGGGGTCCTCGCGGCGTGCGAAGGGCCGGACGGTCCGGTGAGCTCCGAGGCGACGGCACCCTCGACCGGGACGGAGCCGTCCGGCGGGGCTGCGATCGAAGAGCTGACGTGGGGCACCACGGCCATCCGCGCCCTCGACTACGCGAGCGGCTTCGACGTGTCGACGGGTGTTCCGCTCGGCGTCGCACTCGAGTCCCTGCTCACCTACGACGCTGACCTGAGGCTGACGCCGCTGCTCGCGGAATCGTGGTCGCAGCCCGACCCGGAGACGTACGTCTTCGTTCTTCGCAGCGGCGTCACGTTCTGGGACGGCACACCGCTCACGACCGAAGACGTGGTGTTCTCGCTGGAGCGGCACCGCGACCCAGAGGTCGCGTCCGAGATGGGGTACTACTTCAACTCGGTCGACTCGGTCGAGGCGACCGGCCCGTCAGAGGTCACGGTGCGCCTGAACGCACCCGACCCGTTCTTCGCCTACGTCCATACGTTCGCGTCGATCACGCCGAAGGCGTTCAGCGAGGAGCTGGGGTCGCAGCTCGGTGCACCCGGCACCCCGGTGAACGCGATGGGGACGGGTCCGTACAGGATCACGGCGTTTCGCGCCGACGATGCCATCGACCTGGAACGCAACGAGAGCTACTGGGGCGAGCAGCCGACGATCGAGCGCATCACTGTCGAGATCTTCGCCGATCCGCAGACCATGCAGCTCGCGATGAGAGCCGGTGAGATCGACGGCACGTTCCAGGTACCGCTGGCGCAGGCGGACCAGTGGTCCGGAATCGACGGCGCGACGACGATCTTCTCTCCCGGTATGACCATCATCGGGCTCTACTTCCGCGTGACCGAGGAGCCGTGGAGCGACATCCACGTCCGGCGTGCCTTCGCATACTCGATCGACCGTGAGGGCCTCGTTCGCAGCGTGCTCGGTGACCACGCGCAGGTCGCGTCGTGCGTCGTGCCCCCGTCGCAGTGGGGCGGGCTGCTGTCGCCCGATGCGGTTGCAGCGCTCTACGAGGAGCTGTCCCACTACTCGTTCGACCCCGACAGGGCCAGGGAGGAGCTCGCGCAGTCGTCGGTCCCGGATGGCTTCTCGGCCACGGTCCAGTACCCGAACAACCTTCCGGAGGTGGGCAACGCGTTCCAGAACCTCCGGGAGAACCTGGCGCCGCTGAACGTCGACCTCGAAGTCACAGAGGTGACGCCCCAGGAGTGGTTTGCGGATCTCGAGGCGCGCACCTTTCCGTTCGGCATCATCGCGTTCGGACCCGATTACGCCGACCCGGCGAACTATCCGGCCATCGTCTTCAGCGAGGGGTCGGATTCCAACCGCGCGGACTTCCAGAACCCCGACGTGACACGACTGCTGGAGGAGCAGCAGGCCGCGACGGACCCGGCCGTTCGGGCGGAGGCGATCTCGCAGATCCTCCGGATCACGACGGCGGAGCTCCCGTATCTCAACCTCTGGTGGCCTGAGGCGGTGATGGCGATCAGCGAGCGACTTCAGTACGACGACTTCTCGCCGCTCTGGTACAACCAGGTCTGGGTGGACAACCTGTCCGCGTAGCCGCCGTTTCTGGCGCCGCAATGACGGGTCGGGCACCGGCACTTTCGTGCGAGCGCCTCGTGGGGTGTCTCAGGCCCGCAGACCCGGTGCAGTCGCCGGACGGCCGATGGATCGCGTTCTCGGTCGCCGCCGGCTTCTCGACCCCTGGCCGTGGCCCCCAGCGGCGGCTCTGGCTCGTCGAGCCCGGCGGCGACGCCGCACCGCTGACAGACAGCGCGGTCGCGGCCGCGCTTCCCCGCTGGGCTCCGGACGGAAGCATCCTCGCGTTCGCCTCGAGCGACGGCGACCGGGGTCGGATGGCGCTGCGGCTCCTCGACCCCGTGGACCGCGACCCGCGACCGCTGGGCGAGGTTCCCGGGTCTGTCCAGGACATCCGCTGGGCAGGTTCCGGTGAGGCACTGCTCGTGCTCGCCGCCGGTGATCCATCGGCGGGTGCCGACAACGATCCGCACGTCCGGCGGTCCGCCGATCCTTTGGGGCCGTGGCGCCGCCTGTACCGCGTCGAGCTCGCGACCGGCGTGACGGCAGAGGTGGGCCCCGAAGGCCTCACCGTCTGGGAGTTCGACTGGCACGGCGACGAGGTCGTCGCCGTTCTCGCAGACGATCCGACGGAAAGCGGCTGGTACGGCGCCTTTCTCGGGCGGCTCGATGTCGCTACCCGGTCGGCCACGAGCCTGTCTGCCCCTCGCTGGCAGATCGCCTGCCCGCGGCTCTCGGCCCGGGGCGGGCGCGTCGCGTTCCTGGAGGGGATCTGCAGCGACCGTGGCAGTCTCGTCGGAACTGTGATGGTGATCGACGTGGAGGCGGCTGAGGCGAGGGTCGTCGCGCCAGAGCTCGACGTGACCTCGATCGAGTGGTGTACGGAGTCCTCACTGTGGTTCACGGCGCGCCACGGCCTCGAGGCCGCATGCGGTGTGCTCACCGTCGACGGCGCGGTCGAGCAGCTCTGGCGCGGCAAAGGGACCTTCGGCGGGTCCCCGGGTCTGTCCGCCGACCGTGACCAGCGGCGGCTCGTCGCGATCCGCGAGACGCTCCACGACCCGCCGGAGGTCGCCGCGCTGGAGCTCCGGCGCCCGGAGGCGGGGTGGCGTCCGCTGACGAGTGTCAACCGCGGGCTCGCCGGGCTCGCGCTGCCGCCGGCCGAGCGCATCGTCTGGGATGCCCCCGACGGCCTCGAGATCGAGGGGCTGCTGGTCCGGCCCCGGGATACCGGTGAGGAGCCGCTCCCCCTGGTCGCGTTCATCCACGGAGGGCCGAGCGCGTCCTGGTCGTATGCGTTCCCGTCCGGCTTCTGGCATGCGGCCCTCCTCGCTGACGCCGGCTATGCGGTGCTCCTGCCGAACCCGCGAGGGAGCACCGGACGCGGGCAGGAGTTCGCGCGCGCCGTCGTAGGCGACCTTGGCGGAGCCGAGCTCGGAGACACGCTCGCGGGCGTCGAGTCCTGCGTCGCACGCGGGATCGGCGACGGCGACAGGGTGGGCATCATCGGGGCGAGCCACGGTGGCTTCATGGCCGCTTGGGCGGTGACGCAGACCCACCGCTTTCGCGCGAGCGTGGCGCTGGCCTGCGTCTCGGACTACCTCAGCGCGCACTACACGGCAAACATCCCCGCTCTCGACGACATCCTCTTCGGGGGGGCCGAGCCGTTCCCCGCCTACCTCGAGCGCTCGCCGGCCGCCCATGCGCGAACCTGCACAACACCGACGTTGATCCTCCATGGCGAGCTCGACGCCTACTGCCCGGTGTCCCAGGCGCAAGAGCTCTACGGCGCCCTGGTCGAGGCGGGCGTCGAGACGGAGCTGGTGGTCTATCCGCGGGAGGGGCACGGCTGGATCGAGCTCGACCACCAGCTCGATCTGTGGGATCGCGTGCGCGAGTGGTTCGACCGCCACCTCGTCTCCGGCGGATGAGCGTCCGAGGCCTGGCGCTCTTCGTCCTCCGCCGTCTGGCAGCGCTCGCGGTCCTGCTCATGATCATCTCCTTCGGAGTCTTCAGCCTCCTCTACCTGGCCCCCGGCAGCGCCGAGCAGGTCCTGCTCCAGGGTCGGGCAGTCGATGCGGCGACGCGCAACGAGATCCGGGAGGCCTTCAACCTCAACGAGCCGTTTCTCCAGCAGTACCGGCTCTGGGTGAGCGGTGCGATCAGGCTCGACTTCGGCGAATCGATCCGGACGGGGGAGCCTGTCCTGAACGCGATCCTGAACCGGATGGGCCTGACGATCTTCCTCGGCCTCTACGGGTTCATCGTGGCGATGGTCGCCGGGTTGAGCCTCGGCATCCTCGCGGCGGTCAAGAGCCGGACGAGCGTCGATCGCGGCATCGTGATGTTCAGCATCGTCGGCGCGAGCGCCCCCCCCTTTGTGACCGGGGTCTTTCTCCTCTACCTGTTCGCAGTCCTCCTCGGCTGGTTCCCCGCTTTCGGACAGGGCGAGGGCTTCGCGGATCGGTTCTGGCACCTCACGCTGCCGGCCCTGGCGTTGGCGTTCGGCGGCGCAGCGCTCGTGGTGCGGCTGACGCGCGCCGGCATGATCGGGGCGCTCGATCAGGACTTCGTCACCTTCGCGCGGGCGCGCGGATTGTCGCCGCGGCGCGTGCTTCGCGCCTATGCGCTGCGCAACGCACTGATCCCGGTCGTGAACGCCGGCGCGCTCATGCTGGCGTTCATGCTCACCGGAGCTGCCTTGGTCGAGGTGACCTTCGCCCTCCCGGGGATCGGTGCGCTGCTCGTCGAGTCGGTCAACTTCAGGGACCTGCCGATGGTGCAAGGCCTGTCCATGGTCTTGGCGACCGTGGTCATCCTGGTCAACCTGGCAACGGACGTCATCTACCTCTTCATCGACCCACGCATCAGCTACAGCGAGACGACCGCGTGAGCGGGGATGCGATCCCGACGATCGGGCGGGGCCGGATGCGGTGGATCCCCCGCACGCCGTTCACTCTCGCGTTCTCCTTTTTGGTCGTGGGCGTCGTCGTCCTTCTGGCGTTCGCCGCTCCCTTCGTCGCGCCGCGCGACCCTCAAGCCCAGAACCTGGTCGTTGGCCTGACCACCCCCAACAGCGAGTTCTGGTTCGGCACCGATGCCGTCGGTCGCGACGTCTTCTCGAGGACGATCTTCGGTGCCCGCGGGGCGCTGATCGGGCCGGTCCTGATCGCGCTCGGAGCTTTCGTGATCGGCAACGTGCTCGGTCTCCTGGCCGGCTACAAGGGCGGGCTGCTCGACGCCGCGATCATGCGCTGGGTCGACCTGATGTTCGCGCTTCCAGGCCTGCTCGTCGCGATCGTCCTGGTCGGCGTCCTCGGGAGCAGCTATGCGCTCGCGGTGATCGTGCTTCTCGTGCTGACCTCGCCGTTCGACACGCGGATCATTCGCGGTGCCACCCTGGAGCAGCGATCGTTACCGTATGTCGAGGCCGCGCGCACGCTCGGCGTCCCCGCGCCGCGGATCATGTTCCGCCACATCTTTCCGAACATCCTTCCGATCACGCTCCCGAACGCCTTTCTCAACTTCGCCTTCAGCCTGGTCGCCCTCTCCGCGCTCTCCTTCCTCGGTCTCGGCGTCGGCCCCGGGAGCGCCGAGTGGGGGCGCATGCTGGCGGAGAGCCGGCTCCTGCTGTTCGACAACCCCATGGCCGCTCTCGCGCCGGGGGGCATGATCGTGCTCACCGCCGCCAGCATGAACCTCGTCGGCGACTGGCTCTACGAGCGGCTCGCCGACCGCGGGCGCGCGCGGTGAGGGCGGCGCCCCGTCCAGGCGATCCCGTGCCGAAAGGATGAGGGTCCTGGAGGTCCACGGCGTGACGATCGAAAGTCGGATCGGCGGCCACCGGCGGACGATCGTCCGAGAGTTCGACCTCTCGCTGGATGCCGGCGAGACGGTCGGGATCGTCGGTGAATCGGGAAGCGGCAAGTCGATGACGGCCCGCGCCGTGATCGGCCTGCTGCCGCCGGGCGTCTCGGCACGTGGGTCAGTGACCTACGACGGGCGCGAGCTGATCGGCCTGCCCGAGCGCGAGCTGGGGGGTGTGCGCGGCTCCCAGATCGGACTGATCCTCCAGGACCCGTTCACGATGCTGAACCCGCTGCTTCGCTGTGGCCGCCACATCACGGAGGTGCTCGAGCGGTTCGAAGGCGGGCGCGTGAGCCGGCGCGCCCGCCGGGCCGAGGCCACCAGGCGCCTCGCGGAGGTCGGGATCGCTGATGCGATCGACCGCTATCCCTTCGAGCTCTCGGGCGGGATGAGGCAGCGGGTGGCAATCGCGGCGGCACTCGCCGGCGACCCGAAGATCCTGATCGCAGACGAGCCGTCGACCGCACTGGATGCGACGACGCAGAAAGAGCTCCTCGCTCTCCTCAAGTCCTTGCAGGAGGCGCGCTCGATGGGGCTCGTCCTGATCACGCACGATCTGCGGGTCGCCTTCGCGGTGTGTGATCGCGTCTGCGTCCTCTACGCCGGTTCGCTGCTCGAGGTCGGCGCGGGGGCGGCGCTCGAGGCGGAGCCCCTGCATCCGTACACGCTGGGCCTGCTCCTGTCGGAGCCGCCCGGAGACCGGCGACTCGCGGAGCTGGCGTCGATCCCCGGCGCCGTGCCCTCGCCGGACGATGTCGCGCAGATGTGCCCGTTCACGCCGCGGTGCCGGTGGGCGGCGCCCGTGTGCGGGGCCGGACGGCCGCCGCTCGCCCTTGTCTCACCCGGGCGGTCGACCGCGTGCGTCCGGATCCATGAGATCCGTGAGTCGATGCGGGAGACGCGCGTGGTCGTCGAGCAGCCGGCGCCGATCCGGCCCGCGCGCCCAGCCTCCCGCCTGATCGAGGTGGAGCAGGTCGAGAAGGTCTTCGAAGGTGCGGTCGGACGGAGAGGCGGCGCAGCGGTGGTCGCCCTCGCCGGCGTGTCGCTGGAGGTGGGGGCGCACGAGAGCGTCGGCCTCGTCGGCGAGTCGGGCTCGGGGAAGACGACGCTCGGGCGCTGCCTCGTGGGACTCGAGACGCCGAGCGCGGGCCGGATCACGATCGACGGCATCCAGGCGGCGGACTACGCGGCGTTGTCGTCGGGCGACCGCCGGCGGCTCCGCCGCGTCGTGCAGATCATCTTCCAGGACCCCTACTCGTCGCTCAACCCGGTGCGCAGCGTCGGTACCACGCTGAGGGAGGCGATCACGCTCTACGAGCCACGCTCGCGCCGCGTCGGCGAGGAGGTGGAAGCGTTGCTCGCGAAAGTGGGGCTTCCCGGCTCGTATGCCGCCCGCAAGCCGGTGGCTCTCTCCGGCGGCGAGCGCCAGAGAGTCGCCATCGCCCGCGCCCTCGCGGTCAAGCCGAGGCTGATCATCTGCGATGAGGCGGTGTCAGCGCTCGACGTGTCCGTGCAGGCCCAGATCCTGAACCTGCTGAAGACGCTGCGCGCTGACCTCGGGATCGGCTACCTCTTCATCACGCACGACCTTCCGGTCGTGCGCCAGGTGGTCGACCGGATCTATGTGCTTCACCGGGGTGCGGTCGTCGAGTCGGGCCCGGTCGACGCGGTCATCGACGCGCCGCAACACCCGTACACCGTCAAGCTCGTCGAGTCGATGCCCCGCTCTTCACCGGACTGGCTCCGCGACGCCTAGGTGGCTGGAGCCAAACGGGCCCTCTCGCCGGAAGGACAACTACCCATAGTCATAAGCCGCAGGTCGGAGGCTCGGACGCTGACTACTCTCCGTACAATTTCGCGAAAAGCACCAGCCACCTAGAGGGATCGAGCATGCGAGATACCGACCCACCGACCTAGACCACGCCTACACCGAGTCGGTCGGATCGCCGAGGTGCTCCTTGAACCAGGCCAGCGTGCGCGTCAGAAAGTCCATGCGGTGGGCCGGCAGGCCTTGCGCGAAGAACATGTGCGATCCGCCCGGGTAGCGGACGAGTTCGGTCTCACAGCCTGCTTGCCGCAGCGCGACGAACATCTGCTCGCTCTGTCCGATCGGGCATCGGTGATCGGCCTCGCCGTGGAAGATCATCGTCGGCGTCCGGATGCGATGAGCGTACGTCGAGGGAGAAGCGTCGGTGTACCAGTCGCGCTCGAGGTGTGGAGGCCCTCCGCCGTGGCGCTGGAGCCCCTTCCATGCGATGTCGCTCGTGCCGTAGTCGGACTCGAGATCGAAGATCGGTTCGCCGCAGACAGCGGCGCGGAAGCGATCCGACTGGCTGATCGCCCAGGCCGTCATGTACCCGCCGTAGCTGATCCCGAAGATGCCCGTGCGTTCGGTGTCCGCATAGGGCCGCTCGAGGACCTCGTCGAGCACCGCCAGCAGGTCCGCGTAGTCACCGCCGCCCCAGTCGCGGACGACCTGCAAGGCGAAGTGCCGGCCGTAGGACGTCGAGCCGCGCGGGTTCGCGAAGACGACCAGGAAGCCGTTGGTCGCCAGGCACTGCTGGTGCGCGAGGAAGCCGTAGCCGTAGTTGCCGTTCGGGCCACCGTGCACGTCGAGGACGACGGGGTACCGCCGGACAGGGTCAAAGTCCGGCGGCTTCAACAGCCACGCGTCGATCGTGAGCTCGCCGCGCGCCACGGAGAGGCGCTCCCAGGCTGCGGCAGGCGCTTGCTCGAGGAGGTCGGCGTTGTGTCGTGTGACCGTCTTCACGCGGCTCTCGTCGCGGTCGAAGACTCGGAGCTCCCCGATCGAGCTCAGCGAGGACTCCGTCTGGACGACGTACCGACCCGTCCGGTCAACGCTCAACCCGGCGTTGCGGGTCTCTCCACGCTCGAGCAGCTGGACCTCACCGGTGACGATGTCGATCGACTCCAGGGCGCTGGCCCCCGCGATGAACGAGTGGAGCAGGGCCCGCCGTTCGTCGAGCCACGCCGGCGGGGCGGCGTCGGGAGCCGACCGGTGGTCGGTCGTCAGGCGCTTCGTTTCCCCGCTCCCGCGGCTGTGGAGGAAGTAGTCGGGCTGGAAGGAGCGGTCGGGATCGGCCGCGATCAGCACGTGACTGCCGTCCGGTGACCACGCCCAGTGGACGAGCGTGACCCCTTCACCGCCGCCGATCCGCTCGACCTCGGCCGAGTCGAGGGCGACCGCGACCAGTAGCTCGCCGGCGCGGTCCTGCAGGCGTACGCGCATGCCGAGGAACCGGCCGTCGGGGGACCACTGCGGCCAGTCGTGATCGAGCGGGTCAGAAGTGAGGCGACGCCGTGTCCCGTCCGTGACGTCCACGGTGAAGACCTGCATCCGGGTGTCTCCGAGGTATCCCCGCCCGTCCTCCTTGTAGTCGAGCCTGCGCGTGACGCGCACCCTGGGTGGAGCGTCCTGTGGCTCCGGCTCCTCGGAGGGGTTATCCGGGTCGAACAGGGTGGTGTACGCGATCGTCTGGCCGTGCGGCGCCCAGGCCAGCTCGCCGATCTCGTGGGCGTGTGAGACGAGCTCCCGCGGCTCGCCTGGAGCGTCTGCGTCAAGGACGCAGATCGTCCACAGCCCGTCGCGGCCCGACGTGAAGGCGATCTGGTCGCCGTCGGGCGACCACCGCACCCCCGACGCGGCCGCCTCTGGACTCGTGACCGCGTGCGGCTCCGTGCCGTCGACCCTGCAGGTCCACACCTGCCGAAGGGGCCGAGCGGCCTCGTCCGGAGTGATCAGTGTGTACGCGATCCGCTCGCCGTTGGGCGAGACCTGGGGGTCGGTCCCGAGCGTGAAGCCGTAGACCAGCTCCCGGGGGCTCAGCGCGCGGTTAGGCGGCATCGACCGTGGGCGCCGACGCGAGCCGGCTCGCCGGGAATCGCGTCGCCCTCACAGCGTCTCCACGGCAAGTGCGGCGAGCTGGGCGCCGACGAGCGGGGCGAACTTGAACCCGTGGCCGCTGCACGCCGAGCCGACGACGATGCGTCCCCGCCGCTCGACCACGAAGCGCTCGTCGGCGATGTTGGTGTAGAGGCACGTCTCGGCCCGCAGCACCTCCGGGGACGCGTCACGGAAGCGTCGCGTTGCCCAGGCAGCTGTCTGGGCAACGATCACCTCGTCCGGGTCCCCTCGCTCGTCGGGGTCGGCCGGCTGGCCCGAGCCGTGGAGCCCGGCCTTGAGCCCTTCGCCCGGTGAGACGACCCCATAGGCCTCGAACCCCGTCTGCGAGGTGGTCGTCGTGTCGATCACGACCGGAAGCTCCTCGCCCTCGCCAACGAGGGAGAGGTAGGTGCTCGTCTCCCGCGTCGGCTGCGCGTCGAGCGCGACGAGTGAGGGCGTCCACGCGCCAGCCGCGACGACCGCCACCCCGGCACGGAGGTCGCCCACCCGCACACCCGCGGGGTCGCTCTCGATCGCGTCAGCTGCCGTTTCCTCGAGGACGCGCGCCCCCGCAGACGTCGCCGAGGCGAGCAATGCCTGAACGACGGCGTCGGCACGCAACATGCCCCCGTCGGGCTGGAACAGCGCCGGCACGCCGCCCGTAACCGTGATCGGCCAGCGGCTCCCGACCTCTCCCCCGTTCAACAGCTCGAAGCGTGCCCCGCAGGCCGCGAGCGCGGCTCGCTGCCCCTCCACCGCGCCGAGGTCGAGCGAGCCCGTGGACTTCAGCAGCGGCTCTCCGGCCTCCGCCTCGAGTGCGCGCCAGAGCGGAAGTGCCTCCTGCGCACGCTGCACCCAGAGCTGCTCGGGGTAGGAGAAGCGGAACATGCGCGACCGCCCGTGGCTCGAGGCGCCGTCGTGACCGATCGCATGGCGTTCCAGCACGATCACGTCGCGACCGAGCTGGGCGAGCGCGCGGGCCGTGGCAAGGCCCACGACCCCGGCACCGACGACGATGACCTCAGTATCCACCTGGGCGCTCATCCCATCCGCTGGCTCCGCAACCCCTGAGAGCGTTCTGTATTGGAGAAACCTATTCTAACCTACCCGGGTGCACCAGTAGCGAGGACACGTCCGTGACAGTCAACCGCCAGACCCCAGCGCCCGATCCGTCGTTGCTCTCGGGCCTGCTGCGGGAGGCGAGGACCCTGCTTCCAGAAGCGGTGGCGCTCCGTCGACAGATCCATCGGCGCCCCGAGGTGGGTCTGGACCTACCGGACACGCAGCGCGCCGTGTTGGAGGGCCTCAGCGGGCTTCCCCTCGATGTCGCAGTGGGCGCGCAGTGCTCCTCGGTCGTCGCCACGCTCGCCGGCGCGCGGCCCGGACCCACGATCCTGCTGCGGGCGGACATGGACGCGTTGCCGCTGGCGGAGGACACGGGCCTGGACTTCGCGTCGGAACGTGACGGCGTCATGCACGCCTGCGGCCACGACGCGCACTCGGCGATGCTGGTGAGTGCGGCGCAGCTGCTGGCCCGTCACTGCGCCCGGCTGAACGGGAATGTCCGCTTCATGTTCCAACCTGGGGAGGAGGGCTACCACGGCGCCCGTGACATGATCGAGGAGGGGCTGTTGGAGAACCCGGCGGTGGACGCCGCCTTCGCGCTGCACAGCTCGCCCGTGCTCGCCTGTGGGATGGTGACCAGCCGTCCCGGGCCGTTCCTCGCGTCGGCGGACGTCGTGAGGATCCGCTTCCGCGGCCGGGGCGGGCACGCATCGCAGCCGCACCTGGCGCTGGACCCGATTCCTGCCGCATGCGAGGCCGTGCTGGCGCTGCAGTCGTTGGTCACGAGGCGCATCGACATCTTCGATCCGGCCGTCGTGACGATCGCGACGGTCGAGGCGGGCACCGCGCACAATGTGATCCCGGAGACGGCGACGCTGGTCGGCACGGTCCGCGCGCTGTCGGCCACGACCCGCCAGGCGCTCTGGCGGCGCATTCGCGAGGTTGCCGTCGGGATCGCCGCCGCTCACGGACTCACCTGCGACGTCGACGTCGAGGAGGGCTACCCACCCACGCGCAACGACGAGCGCTTCGCACCGTGGGCGCTCGACGTGGCTCGTGCGGTGGTGGCTTCTGACGCGGTCGAGGTGGTGGCGGACCCCGTGATGGCCGCGGACGACTTCTCCTACGTCCTCGAGCGCGTTCCCGGAGCGATGGCCTTTCTGGGCACCGCACCCCCCGGAGCGAAGCAGCCGGCGCCCAACCACTCCAACCGGATGGTGCTGAACGAAGACGCCATGGCGACCGGCATCGCACTGCATGCGGCGGTGGCGCTGTCGTACCTGGCCTAGACGCGTCCTAGAGACGGCCACCCCGGAGGCGTGGGACGGCCCGCTCGAACTCGAGCAACGCACCGTGCGCATGCTGCGGCATCACGGAGACGGCCGTGCCCGCCGTGCTCACGACGCACGGCACTCCGGCACGGCGGAGATGGTCCTCGGTCTGGCGGATCTCGGTCACAGCGACCGCCAACCCGAGCACGTACGGCAGGGGTCGTGCCGGATCGAGCTCGAGTCCAGGGTAGACGCGACGCAGAACGTCGGGAGTGACGATGCGAAGCGTGACCTGACCGCAGCGCACAGCACGACCACCGTCGGGCTCCACGTGCGCCGCGACGCCGAGCAACTGCTCGAGCCTGGCGGCGACCGCTGCGGGGGCGGTCGCGACGATCGTGCAGCCGGTCAGCCGCTGCGCGCCGTTGACGTGGTGCTGCCATTCCCGCTGCGTGAGCGTCGCCAGCGTGTGGTGCGCGCACACGATGGTCGGGACGGGCGCAGCCGATGACGGAAGCATCGCCACCGTGAACGCCAGCATCGCCTCGTCGCCGTCGGGCAGCTCGATCATCCGGTCGAAGCTGAAGACCGCAGCGGTTCCGAGTCCGCGAGCGGCCAGCGCAGTCGCCGAAGCGTTCGCGTCGCGGGTGGCGAGCACGACAGCCTTCACGCCCTCGGGGCCGCCCAGGACCTCGGTGAGCCGCTGGGGAAGTCGGTCCCGGCCGGTGACGGCCATGAGCTCGACGTAGTTGGCGATGTCGGGAGACCCGGACGTGAGCATCACGCACCGGTTGGCCGTTCCCATCACCGTGTGCTCGCTGCGCGCAGTGACGGTGAAGCCGAGCCGCTCGAAGCTCGCACCCGCCGCGTCGAGGTCGGACACACCGAGCATGAGGTGGTCCACGTCGACCGCGACATCCATGGTCCGCTCGAAGCGGGGCGCTACGGACCGGTGGTGGCCCCTGTGCTGGCCGAGCCGACGAGCGTCCGGTACTTGGCGAACACACCGGTCGCGTACCGTGGCTCGGGCGGCGCCCAGTCGCGCAGGCGCTCGGCGAAGTCGACCTCGGGGGCTTCGACCGTGCGCGTCGCGACGTCGAGGCGGATGACGTCGCCGTCGCGCAGCCCGGCGATCGGTCCTCCCACCGCGGCCTCGGGCGCGAGGTGGCCGACCATGAAGCCGTTCGTGGCACCGCTGAAGCGGCCGTCGGTGATCAGGGCGACCGAGCCACCCAGTCCCTCGCCGAGGATGGCGCCGGTGACCGACAGCATCTCACGCATGCCGGGACCGCCACGCGGGCCCTCGTAGCGGATCACGACGACGTCCCCCGGCTTGATCTGCCCGCCGATGACGGCGTCGTACGCGTCCTCCTCGCGATCGAACACGCGCGCCGGGCCCGCATGGGACGTCAGAGTGTGTGCGGTGATCTTCACGACCGATCCCTCAGGAGCGAGGTTGCCCTTGAGAATGACGAGCCCACCCTCAGGACGAAGGGGGTGGTCCAGGGCGACGACGACTTCCTGGCCGGGCGTCTCGGACACCTCTGCCACCTCCTCGCCGAGGGTGCGCCCGGTGACCGTCATCGCCGATCCGTCGACGTACCCGCCCTTGATGAGCCGCTGGGTCAGCAGTCCGATGCCGCCGGCGGCGTGCAGGTCCGCTGCGGCGAAGCGCCCGCCGGGAAGCAGGTCGCACAGCAAGGGGGTCCGCCGGCTGATGCGGTCGATGTCCTCGAGCGTGAGCCCGACTCCCACCTCCCTGGCCAGCGCCAGAAGGTGCAGGACCGCGTTCGTGGATCCCCCACTGGCCGCCACCGCCGCCACCGCGTTCTCGAACGCCGGCCGGGTGAGGATCTGGCTGGGCCGGAGGTCGTTGTCGAGCACGGACATGATCGTTGCCCCCGCCCGTTCCGCTGCGTCCATCTTCGCCGTCCCGACGGCGGGAATCGAGTTGAACCCCACCGGCGAGAGCCCGATGACCTCCATGACCATCGACATCGTGTTGGCGGTGAACTGACCGCCGCAGGCGCCCGCTCCCGGGCACGCTACCAGCTCCATCTCCGCGAGATCCTCTTCGGCGAGCAGCCCGGCGGCAACCGAGCCGATCGCCTCGAACACCTCCCCCATGGTCACGTCACGGCCGCGGAAGCGGCCGGGAAGGATGGTCCCGCTGTAGAGGACCAGCCCCGGACGGTCCAGTCGTGCCAGCGCCATCGCCGCAGCGGGGACCGTCTTGTCGCACGCGACGATGCAGACCAGTGCGTCGAACATGTGGCCTCTCGCGACCAGCTCGATGGAGTCGGCGATCAGCTCGCGACTCACCAGGGAGGCCTTCATCCCCTCGGTGCCCATCGTCACCCCGTCCGAGATGGCGATCGTGTTCAGCTCCATCGGCGTGCCACCGGCGCTGCGGACCCCGCGCTTCACCTGCTGCGCGAGGTCGCGGTGGTTGAGGTTGCACGGCATGGTCTCGATCCACGCGTGCGACACGCCGATGATGGGCTTGCGCAGGTCTTCCGGCGAGAACCCGGTCCCGTGGAGATACGCCCGTGCTGCGGCGCGACCGCGACCCTCGTACATGGTGCGACTGGGCAGCCTGCGGTCCGTCTGCGGTGTGGCGTTCATCTGGATGTCACCTCGAAGTGGCCAGCTAGTAGATGCGGGCGAGCAGACCGCCGTCGACGACGATGTCGATGCCGCTGATGTAGCTGGCCTCGTCCGAGGCGAGGAACACGGCGACGTTGGCGACGTCGTCAGGCGTGGCGAACCGACGCAACGGATACCGCCGGGTCACCTCCTCGCGTGCCGCCACAGGATCTGCTTGATGCTCGAAGAAGTCGATGTTCATCGGGGTGTCGACGTCCCCGGGACAGATCGTGTTGCAGCGGATGTTCTCGGGTCCGTGCGCGGTGGCGATGGAGCGGCACAGCGCACGCAGGCCGCCCTTCATGGCGCCGTAGGCCGGCATGTCGGCATCGCCGACGATGCCCAGGAGCGACGCGGTCACGATGACCGACCCGCCCTCGCGCTCGCGCAGGCTGGGCAGCGCCTCCGCGATGCCCAGGTAGACGCCCCGCAGGTTGGTCGCCTCGAGCCTGTCCCAGCTCTCCTCCGGCGTGTCCTCGAGCCGTCCCATCACCTGGACGGCGGCGTTGGCGTGCAAGACGTCGAGGCCACCGAAGTGCGCTACCGTCTCGTCGACCATCCGGCGGTTGCCCTCCCGCGTCGACACGTCCGCGGGGATCGCGATGGCGTCACCCCCCTCCGCTGTGATCGCGTCGACCAACGCGGCGATTGCGTCGCCGTCGATGTCGACGCACGCCACCTTCGACCCCTCCTCCGCGAACCGTCTCACGGTCGCGCTCCCGATTCCTCCTCCGGCTCCCGTGACGATCGCGACCTTGCCGCCCAACCTCATCTGCGTGCGCCTGTGGCGTCCATGGCTTCGGTGTCTCGCATGGTCGTCGGCTCCGCGAGAACGGCCGCGGTGGCCGCTGCCGCCTTCCCGACGGCCTCTCGTGTCCGGTCCAGATCGGTGTCCTCGTGGACGGTGGAGACGTACAGCAGCCCCCGGGAGATCACGTGCACGCCCTCATCCAGCAGCGCCCCGGCGAAGCTCCGGTAGGCGGCGGCGTCCGTGCGCAGGGTGTCCTCGTGGCTGGCGACAGGGCCGTCGCTGCAGAAGGCGTGCGCCATGCCGCCCAGCTGGTTCACGACCAGTGGCAGCCCGGCGTCGGTGGCCTCCACCCGGAAGATGTCGGCAAGTCGGGAGCCGAGCTGCTCGAGGCGGGGGTACAGGTGGCCGGCATCGCGCTCCAGTTCGGTGATCGCCGCCAGTGCGGCCGTCGCGCAGACCGGGTTGGCGTTGAAGGTCCCCACGTGGCGGACACGAGCGGACACGACCTCGTCCATGACCTCCGCGCGCCCGCACACGGCGCTGATCGGGAAGCCGGCGCCCATGGCCTTGCCCAACACCGCGAGGTCGGGGACGACCCCGAAGCGCTGCTGGGCGCCACCCAGAGCGAGCCGGAATCCCGTGATGACCTCGTCGAAGATGAGCAGCGCCCCGGCTTGCTCGGTGAGTCGGCGTACCTCGGACAGGTAGCCGGGGTCGGGGAAGAGACAGCCGCCGTTGACAGCGAACGGCTCCATGATGACGGCTGCCACGTCGTCGCCCATCGCCGCGCGCAGCGCGTCGAGATCGTTCCATGGGCACACCGTGACGGCTGATGACGCAAGGGGATCCTGCCCTCCGGTGGCGGGGCTGGCGTCGCGCAGCCCGGGGATGCCGACGGCGAGCGGATCCAGCCAGCCGTGGAAGTGGCCGAGGAACTTGATGACCCGGTTGCGTCCCGTCGCGGCCCGGGCGATCCGCAGCGCGGCGTGCACCGCCTCGCTGCCGCTGTTGGAGAACACGCACAGCTCTGCGCAGGGCACGGTACGGCAGACGGCCTCGGCGAGCTCGGCTTCGACCGTGTGGCAGGCGCCGTAGCCGATGCCGGTGGCCAGCTGCTGTCGGACCGCTCGGACCACCGTCTCCGGCGAGTGCCCGAGGAGCATGGGGCCGAACGCCAGCGCGTAGTCGACGTACTCGTTGCCGTCGACGTCGGTCAGCCCCGAACCGCGCCCCCGCGCGAAGCTGATGGGCAGGGGTCGCTGCGGCGCGCGGTAGGCGGTGGCCACGCCACCGGCCAGGGATCGGCGGGCCCGCTCCTGCTGGGCTCGGGAACGCTCGTAGCGGTCGCTCATCCGGACTGGTCGATCTGCTCGATCGCCGCCGGATCGAAGTAGGCCCGGACGGCCTTGAGCATCCCCTCGCTCGTCCGCACGATGTTCACCCCGCGGAACGGATGGCGGACGCCCTCATGGTCGGTCAGCACCGCCTCCCATTCCAGAGCGGCCTCGTCGCCGCTGCCGATCTCGTGGACGATGTCGACCTCGAGTCCCGGGTAGTCGCGCATCTCGTCGACGTAGAAGGTCGCGATCTGCTCCCGACCCCGCAGCGGCGGACCGGACGGCGGGTAGACGACGGCCTCCGGGTGGTAGTGCTCGAGCACGGTCGGAAGGTCGCGAGCGCACTCGGCACGCCAGTACGACTCGGCGATCTCGCGTGGGGTCTTCATCGTCGGGCTTGCTCCGGAAGTTGAGCTGGCAGCGAGTCGGTAGAATAACATTCTGAAAGATGGCAGCAAGAAGGTGGCGGTGACGAGGACCGAGATCACCCTGAGCGTCAATGGCTGCCAGCACACCCTGGCGCTTGATCCGCGCGTCACGCTGCTCGACGCCCTGCGGGAGGTGATCGGCCTCACCGGTGCGAAGAAGGGCTGCGACCGCGGGGAGTGCGGGACCTGCACCGTGCTGGTCGACGGCAGGCGCGTCTACGCCTGTCTGACCCTCGCGGTCATGCACGACGGGGCGACGGTCACCACCGTCGAGGGGCTCGCGGACGGGACTGACCTGCACCCCCTGCAGCAGGCGTTCATCAGCCGCGACGCGCTGCAGTGCGGCTTCTGCACGCCGGGGCAGATCCTGTCTGCCATCGGCCTGCTCGCCGAGGGGCGGGCGACGTCCGAGCAGGAGATCCGCGAGTTCATGAGCGGGAACCTGTGCCGCTGTGGCGCGTATCCGAACATCGTCGCTGCGATCCGTGACGTCGCGGGCGCGCAGTAGCCGTGGCGCCTCTCGAGTACCTGCGGCCCTCCGACGAGGGTGCCGCCATCGCCCTTGCGGAGGCAGACGGCCGGGCATGTCTCCTCGCCGGCGGGACCGACGTCGTCGGCCTGCTCAAGGACGGCGTGCTGGCGCCGAGTCGCCTGGTGGACATCAACGCGCTGCCGATCGCAGGCGTGGAGATCCGGGACGGTGGGTTGTCGATCGGGGCGCTGACGCGCCTCAGTGACGTGGCCGACCATCCCGCGGTCCGCGGGCGCTTCCCGGCCCTCGCCCACGCCGTGCTCGCGGCGGCCTCGCCGCAGCTGCGGAACATGGCCACCGTCGGCGGCAGTCTCCTGCAACGCACCCGCTGCGGCTACTTCCGCGATCCGGTGACACCGTGCAACAAGCGCGCGCCCGGGACGGGCTGCTCAGCGATCGACGGCGAGCACCGGCTGCACGCCATCCTCGGCGGCAGCGACCGCTGCATCGCGGTGCACCCGTCCGACCCGGCCGTCGCACTGCTCGCGCTCGACGCCGTGGTGCGGACCCGTGGATCCCGTAAAGAGCGCGCGATCCCGGTCGACGACCTCTACCTGCTGCCGGGCTCCACGCCCGAGCGCGAGACGCTGCTCGAGCATGGTGAGCTGATCGTCGCGGTCGAGCTTCCGGCCACGTCGTTCGCCGCCCGGTCGTGCTACCTGAAGGTGCGGGAGCGGGCCTCCTTCGAGTTCGCCCTGGTCTCGGCCGCCGTCGCGCTCGACGTCCGCGGCGGAGTGATCCGCACGGCGCGGGTGGCCCTCGGCGGTGTGGCGCCCCGCCCGTGGCGCGCCCGAGCCGCCGAGGCTGTGCTCCGTGGCTCCCGGATGACGGAGGCGACCATCGCCGCGGCAGCGTCGGCTGCGGTCCGCGACGCGCGGCCCCGCGAGCAGAACGCGTTCAAGGTCGAGCTGGTCCGCCGCGTGCTCACCCGGGTGCTCGCGACCGCCGGAGCAGGCGGATGAGGCCGACCGCCGTCGGCACTCCGGTCGACCGCGCCGACGCCCGCAGCAAGGTCACCGGCACGGCGTGCTACACCGTCGACGTGGTGCTGCCCGACCTCGCCCACGCGGTGGTCGTGCAGAGCACGGTCCCAACGGGGCGCATCGTGCGGATCGACGCGGCTGCGGCCGAGCGCGCGCCGGGGGTGCTGGGGGTCCTGAGCCACGCAAACACCCCATCGCTGGCCGAGGTCCCCACGTTCCCGCAGGGACCGGCGGGCCAGCGCCGGCCGCCTCTCCAGGACGACACCGTGAACTTCGACGGCGAGCACCTCGCCGTGGTCGTCGCGGACACCCTCCACCACGCCGCGCAGGCGGCAGCGCTGATCGACGTGGCGTACGACCGCGAGGAGGCGGTCACGACCCTCGAGGCGGGAGACGAGCTGCCACCGAGCGGCATCTTCGGCGAGGCGCCCGATTCCGTCCGGGGTGATCCCGAGGCGGCGCTGGCCCGAGCCGAGGTGCGCCTCGACGCCACGTACACGACCCCGACGGAACATCACCACCCCCTCGAGCCGGGCGCCACGGTGGCGGCGTGGGACGGCGGGCGGCTCACCCTCTACGACAGCACGCAATGGGTCTCGGGCGTCCGCGATGCCGTGGCCATGACGCTCGGGATGGCGACGGACCAGGTACGCGTCGTCTCGCCCTTCGTCGGAGGCGCGTTCGGCAGCAAGGCGATGGTGTGGCCCCACGTCGTGCTGGCGGCCCTGGCGGCGCGCCACGTCGGCCGCCCGGTCAAGCTGGTCCTCAGCCGGGCGCAGATGTTCACCTCCCTCGGCTACCGCTCGCCGACGGTCCAGCGGTTGTCGCTGGGAGCCAGGCAGGACGGCACCCTCACCGCCATCGTGCATGCGGTGACCCAGCAGACCTCGGTGTTCGAGGAGTTCGTGGCCGGAGCGGGATACATCTCCCGTTCGCTGTACGCCTGTCCGAACGTCGCCGTGCGCCACCGGCTGGTGCGGGTGAACGCCCCGACGCCCACGGTGATGCGCGCGCCGGGCGAGGCCGTCGGCAGCTTCGCGCTGGAGTCAGCGCTCGACGAGCTGGCGGCACAGTCGGGGGTGGACCCGGTGGCGCTGCGCCTGCGCAACTTCGCCGAGGACGAGCCGCAGGAGGGCCTCGCGTGGTCGAGCAACGCGCTGCGCGAGTGCTACCAGGTCGGAGCTGAGCGCTTCGGATGGGAACGCCGGACCACTGAGCCGCGGTCCATGCGCGAAGGTCGCCACCTCGTCGGCTGGGGCATGGCGAGCGCGACCTACGGGGTGCACAGCGAGGCTGCGGCCGCCCGTGTCCGGATCTGTGCGGACGGGCGCATCCTGGTCACCAGCGGCACGCAGGATCTCGGTACCGGCACCTACACCACGATGGTCCAGGTCGCCGCGGACGCGCTCGGGGTTCCGGTGGAGCGTGTCACCGCTGCGCTGGGTGACACCGATCTGCCGCCGGCACCGCACTCCGGAGGTTCTCAGACGGCGGCCAGCGTCGGTCCGGCGGTGTGGTCCGCCGCCCTGGACGCCTGCTCGAAGGTCCTGGCGCTGGCCGAGCAGGGCGACTCCTACGCCGAGATCCTGACCCGTCACGGGATCGAGTTCGTGGAGGGCCGGGGGGACGCTCGACCCGGCGCATCCGCGTCGAGGTTCGCGATGCGGTCGTTCGGCGCCCACTTCGCTGAGGTGCAGGTCGACCCGGAGCTCGGCGAGGTGCGTCTGACCCGCTTCTGCGGTGTGTTCGGGGCGGGCCGCATCCTCAACCCCAAGACGGCCCGCAGCCAGATGATCGGAGGGATCGTCGGAGGCACCGGCATGGCACTGACGGAGCGCACCGTGACCGATCGGCGGCTGGGACGCGTCGTGTCACCCAACCTCTCCGGCTACGCGGTACCGACGCATGCCGACATCCCCTGGATCGATGTCTGCTTCATCGACGAACATGATCCGCACGTGAACGCCCTCGGCGTCAAAGGCATCGGCGAGGTGGCGATCGTCGGGGTCGCCGCGGCGATCGCGAACGCGGTCCACCATGCGACCGGTCGGCGCATTCGAGACCTGCCGATCACGCCTCAGACACTGCTGTGAGTCGTGGTACGTTCCCCTCGACCTCCCTCGATGGAATGCCGTTCTGGACTGCGCCGACACCATGTCGCGGACCTAAGGTCCGCGCGCCGACACGGTGGCGCGCTCCACGAGGGGGTCGTCCGAAGGGCTGTGGACAGGAGTGGCTGGGAAGATGGCACGCACCCGTCGCCAGGAACCGGACCGGATGAAGCCGCCGAACTACCCGATCGAGTCCGTCGACAACGCACTGTTGCTGTTGTTGTCGCTGCTCGAGCAACCGACGATGACCGTTTCGGATGCGAGTGACCTCCTCGGCGTCGCCCCGTCGACGGCGCACCGACTGCTCGCCGCGCTCCAGTACCGCGGTTTCGTCACGCAGGATCCGGCCACGCGCCACTATCGCGCCGGTGCGGTGCTCTTGAAGGTGGGCCTCACCGCCGTGCGTGACCTCGACCTGCGGCGCGCGGCCCGGCCGGTGCTCGAACGGCTGAGCCTGCAGGTCGAGGAGACCGTGAACCTCGTGGTGCTCCAGGGCTCTGACACTCTCTTCGTCGACTGCGTGGAGAGCCCGAAGATCATCCGAGTGGGATCGAGAGCAGGGGTGCTCCTGCCGGCGCACTGCACCGCCGGTGGGAAGGCGCTCCTCGCGGAGCTGCCTCGCGAAGCGTTTCGGGAGCTCTACCCGAACGCTCGCCTGCGGAAGATGACCACGCAATCGGTGATGAGCCGCAGCACGCTGGAGAAGGAGCTCGCCGAGATCCGAGCCCGGGGGTACGGCACCAACTTCGGTGAGAGCGAGGACGACCTCAGTGCGATCGCTGTGGTGGTCCGGGGCCGGGAGGATCAGCCGGTCGGTGCGGTGGCCGTGGCTGCACCCAAGTCCCGCCTGCCCGACGACCAGGTCAAGAAGATCGCTGACGCGCTGCTGCAGGCGTCGAGCGACATCAGCGACGCGATGCGTGACTCGACACTGCCCCCACGGTGACGCCCTCCTGCCCGCCATCCCGTGACGGCGCGGCGGCGGTCAACGGGTCGTGGCGGTGCGGACCGGCTACGCCGCCCAGGGCGTCGGGGGGCGGCCATCGATCTGCTCGACGACCTGGCCGAGGTACCAGTTCCGGAAGGCGACAAGCTCCGGGGGAGTGGCCAGCGTGAGCAGCTCTCCCCGCCGGCAGTAGTCGTCGGCCTCCTCGAGCAAGCCCGTCAGCTCCACCGCGGCGCCCCGAGCCGCCGCAGGAACCAGCAGCGTGAGGTCCATCTCCTCGTCGCCGCGCTCAGCCGCCGCGTCCAGCTCGGCGCTGGACTCGTTGGTGAAGCCCCCGTAGCGGTCACGCAGGTCGACGACGATCCGCAGCAGCCGGACGGGGATGTCGTGCTCGCTGGCGGGATGCGGGTTGGCGATCAGCGCGAACTCGCGCATCAGCCCCTCGTGGTTTTGTTGGGCCCGCCCCCGGATCTGAACGGGGAAGCGCAGCAGGTCGATCCTGGCGAGCTCGTCGGTGGCGGCGGTCGGGCTCTCCGCCACCAGACGGTCATCCCCTACACCCGGCCGCAGTGGTGGGCGCAGGCCCTGCACCACCAGGGTTTCGCCGGTGTGCGCTACGAGCCCCGTCACGCCGTCGGCGACACCGCGTTCGCCCTGCTCGGACCCCGCGGCACCCGTGGAGGCGCGGGAATCATCTCCGAGCTCGACGCCGCGACGCTCCGTGCGCTGCTTGAGCCCGTCGGCGTCGAGGTGCTCGGACCGCCGCTGCGGAGGGACGCTCTCGACGTGGTCGATCCCTGACGTGCGGTGGCGTCGACCGTGCTCGGCCCATCCGGGCCGCGCGCCTTCAGCGTGTACCCCCCCCGGGGGCGGACTGGTCGAGCGGCGATCGCGTGGGTTTCGCTGACTTCACGATGCGCGCTCCTGACGCAGGCGCCACAGGTCGTCCGGCGAAAGGGTCGCGCCGTGCCGGGAGAGCGGTCATGATGCGCGCATGCGCCGTGCCCTTGCAGCCGCGGCCGTCGTGCTGCCCGCTCCCGGGTCTTCGACGCGCCGGCAGCGGTCTGACAGCGCGCTGAGGAGCCCGCCGATGTCCGACCCCTTCGCCGACGTCCTGTCCGCGAACGCCGCCTACGCGCAGCAGTTCGACCTCGGCGGCCTCCAGGACGTGCGGCGCGCGGGCTCGCGATCGTCACGTGCATGGACACCCGGATCGAGCCGCTGCGCATGCTGGGGCTGCGGCCGGGCGATGCGAAGATCCTGCGCAACGCCGGCGGCCGCGTCACCGACGACGTGCTGCGGACCCTGGTCCTCGCCGTCCACCTCCTGGGGGTCGACCGGGTGATGGTCGTCGCCCACACGGACTGCCGGATGGCGAAGTCCGGTGACGAGGAGGTGCACGCCCTGATCCTCCGCTCGAGCGGCGTGGACACCCGCAGCCTCGAGTTCCGGACCGCGCCCGACCAGGACGCGGCGCTCCGGCTGGACGTGACCAGGATCCGCGCGCACCCGCTGCTCCCGAGAGGGCTGCCGGCGGCGGGCTGCCTCTACGACGTGGCGTCCGGCCGGGTCCGCACGGCCGTGGCGGCGACCGGCGGGCGGGATGTGCCGAGCGACAAGTGAGTACGCTGCCGCAAGGGGCCGCACGCCCCGGGGAAGGTCCGAGGGAGGTCCGATGCCGGTGATGGAGACGCTGCTGCCCGCCGATCCGCAGAGCGCCGGACGCGCGCGGCGGTTCGTGGTCACGGCGCTGCACACGACCGGCCAGGAGCGCCACTCCGACACCACCGAGCTCCTGGTGAGCGAACTGGTGACCAATGCGTTGCTGCACTCGGGTTCCGAGGTCGGGCTGCGGGTGGTTGCCGGCGGGCCGACCGTGCGGGTCGAGGTCCGCGACGCGAGCCCCGTCCTGCCGAAGCCCGCCAGGCACGCGGCCGATGCGGCCACGGGCCGCGGGCTGGAGATGGTGGAGCTGCTGTCCAGCCGGTGGGGGGTCGAAACCCGCGAGCCGGGGAAGGTCGTCTGGTTCGAGGTCGGCGAGCCCTCGTCCCGACCCGACCGCGAAACGGCCGACGACGAGCCGTCCGGCCACGAGATCGGCTCCTCCGACAGCCCGGAGGGCGCCGCCCCGGAGGCCGCCCGCACGGTGCAGCTGCTCGGACTGCCGGTCGCCCTGTACCTGGCCATGCTCCAGCAGAACGACGCGCTCCTTCGCGAGTTCACCCTCCGGGCGTTCGCCGACGCGGCCTCGGAGGAGCCGGGCCCGCCCAACGCGACGGAGCAGTCCGCCGTCGGCGACCTGCGGGCCGAGGTGCAGGCGGCGGCCGAAGCCGGCGAAGCGCGAGCCGACCTTCCGGTCGCCGTGGGCCCGCGAGCCCGGGAGGCGAGCGCCCAGCTGCTCGCAACCCTCAGCGAGGCGGATCTGCTGTCGAGCTCCGGCGAGCTCCTCACGCCGCCCGCCCTCCCGGAGATCCGAGGATGCCGCCGCTGGTGGCTCGGTCAGATCGTCACGCAGCTCGACGGGGCTCCGCCGACACCGTGGTCCGACCACGTCGCCGAGCCGCCCGACACGGCGACGCCGATGGTGCAGGTCGACCACCGGCGGGTCCTCGACCAGCTCGGCGACGCGATCGTCGTGGGCGACGATCTCAACCGCATCGTGCACCTCAACCCGTCGGCGGAGCGGCTGCTGGGGTGGCCGGCGGGGGAGCTCGTCGGGCAGCGTCTCACGACGATCATCCCGGAGCGGCTGCACGACGCGCACGTCGTGGGCTACACCTCCTACCTGCTCACCGGCACGCCGCGGCTCATCGGGCGCCCGATCCGCGTCCCGGCCCGGAGGCGCGACGGTTCGGAGGTCCCGGTCGAGCTGCTGCTGAGCGCGTTCCCCGGCCCGGGCGGGCGCCAGATGTTCGTCGGGTCCCTGCGGGACCTCACCGACCGCGACCGCTCCGGTGAACAGAGGTTGGTCGACCGCGGTCTCGGCGCTCTCGAGGAGATCGCCGCCGCTGTCGTCCCGCATGCCGGTCCTGGGGAGGTGCGGGATCTGGCGCGCCTGACCGTCGACGTGGTCGTCCGCCACCTGGGCTGGCGATTCGGCGCCGCCTGGATGCCCGAGGAAGGCGCCGCCCACCTGCGGTGCACGGACGTCCGCGAGGCCCATTCCGGCGCCGCCTCGGGCTTCGGGACCCTGACGCTGCGGCAGCGGCTGCGCCGGGGCGCGGGCCTGCCGGGACGGGTGTGGGAGTCCGGCGAGGCGGCGTGGATCACCGACGTGGTGGCCGACGCCAACTTCCCGCGCGCGTCCGCCGCCGTCCAGAGCGGCCTACGGAGCGCCTTCGCCTTCGGCCTGCGGCGATCGCCTCAGGCCGAGGTCGAGGCCGTCGCCGAGTTCTACACCGACCAGCTCGTCGAAGAGGACACCAGCCTGCTGTCCGTGATGACCACCATCGGCGTGATCGCCGGCGCCGCGGCGGCAAGGTGACACCGGAGCGTGGCATGAGCATCGCCAGAGCCGACCGCGTCGGCCGCTCCGCGCTGCTCGAGTTCGTGCGGCCCCGTCACCGCGGCATCCTGACCACGTCCCGCCGCGACGGCCGCCCGCAGCTGTCGCCGGTGGCCATGGGGCTGGACGGGCAGGACCGGGTGGTGATCTCGACCTACCCGGAGCGCGCGAAGGCGGCCAACCTCCGACGGGATCCCCGGGCGACGGTCTGCGTCCTCTCCGACGACTGGGACGGCCCGTGGGTCCAGGTCGACGGCAGCGCAGAGGTGCTCGACCTCCCCGAGGCCCTGGAGCCGCTCGTCGAGTACTACCGCGCCATCTCCGGCGAGCACCCCGACTGGGACGCCTACCGGGAGGCGATGCAGCAGCAGGGCAAGTCCCTGGTGCGCATCACGATCGACCGGTGGGGTCCCGTCGCCACCGGCGGATTCCCGCCGCGGCTGTCCCGGGACTGACGCCAGGGGTCATGAGACGTCCACCGGCTCCGCGAAGCGGCGCCTGACGGCTGCCTCCACGTTGGGCGCCACGACGTCCCGGCTCCCGACGAGGACGACGCGTTCGAGGTCGGCTCCCCGCTCGTCGAGCCACCGCTCCACCTCCGGGGACCGCGAGACCTCGTCGCCGTCCACGAGCAGCAGCACGCCGCCGTCCGCGGCCGCGCCCGGCCCGGCGGCCAGCGCGTCCGGCCAGTTCGCACCGGTCGCGAGCCACGTGCGGCCGGGCTCGAGCCCGGTCTCCGCGGCCCGTCCGGCCACGGCC
>JACCXR010000403.1 GCA_013696915.1 Euzebyaceae bacterium | reverse complement strand
GGCGGCGGTGGCTACCGGCGCAGCGGTGGCTTCGGCGGAGGCTTCGGCGGCGGGTCACGGGGCGGCGGAACCCGGCGCACCAGCGGCGGGATGAGCCGCAGCAGCGGCGGTCGGAGCCGTAGCAGCGGCGGGATGAGCCGCAGTCGCGGGGGCCGGCGGCGGTAGGGGGAACGCCCCGGGCCGCATCCGGGCGGGGCCACCGACGGCAGCGGGGGACGCCGCGCGGATCCGTGCGCCGCCCGGAGAACGTGCGACCGGGCCTCAGCTGCCGTGGGAGTGCGGCGGCACCGTCGGCCCCTCGCTGGCCTGCACGATGACGAAGCCCTGGCCGTGGAACGCCAGCTGGACGGCCTCGCCGCTGCCCCGCCCGATCAGGCCGGACAGCTTGAACGACCGGGCGACGCTCGTCTGCAGGCTGGTGCTCCACGCGATCGCCGACTGCACGTCGGCGAAGGTGGGCGCGTCGGTCTGGAGCACCACGGGCGTGCCGTGCGCCGTGATGGCGAGCCACCCCGTGCCGCTGAGGGTCGTGTTGAACAGGCCGCCCGTCAACATGCTGGCGCCCTCGACCCGCCGGATGTCCCACTCGAGCGTGGGCTCGAACGCGAGGATGTTGCGGCCGTTCACCGTGAGCGAGTCGCCCTCCAGCCTGACGAGGTGGATCTCGTTCGCCGAGTCGGCGAGGAACAGGTCGCCTCGCCCTGTCACGCGCATCAGGGGGACGCCCTCGCCGGTCACGGCCTTCTTCAGGAACTTCCCGAGGCCGCCGCTGCCTTCGAAATCGAAGTTCATCTCGCCCTGATAGGCGACCATCGACCCCTGGCGGGCCATCACCGGCCCGGTGAGGCCGACCTTCAGCAGCTTCGCGTTCTGCAGCGTGAACACGTCCGTCGACGCCGATTCCAGGTAGCTCTGCGCGAACAGCTGACTCTTCACTGCGCCTCCCCGTCATGTCCGAAGAGGGCATGATGCCCCACCGGCCAGCGAAAGGGGAGTCGGCAAATGCCGCCCAGGACCATCGCCCCAGGCGTGCTCAGCTGGGCGTCCGTCCTCGACGAGGTGACGGCCGCCCAGGCCGCCGTCACCGCCCGCCTGCCCGTCGTCCAGGGGTACGTGGCGCTCATGCCCGACGCGCATCTCGGCAAGGGCGCCACGGTCGGCTCGGTGATCCCGACCCGCGACGCGCTGATCCCGTCCGCCGTCGGCGTCGACATCGGCTGCGGGATGATCGCGGTCGAGACCGACCTGCGCGCGCCCGACCTGCCGGACGACCTCGCGCCGCTGCTCGGCCGCATCGCCCGTTCGGTCCCCGCCGGCGTGGGGCAGGGTCACGCGCGCCGGGACGCGGGGCTCGCCTGGTTCGCCCGCGCACCCCGCAGGCCGTCGACGACCCTGACGACCGACCAGCAGCGCAAGCTCGGCGAGCAGTACGGCACGCTCGGCTCCGGCAACCATTTCCTGGAGGTCTGCATCGACGAGCGCGACCGCGTGTGGATCGTGCTCCACAGCGGCTCCCGCGGCATCGGCAACCAGCTCGCGCAGCGCCACATCACGGCCGCGAAGGGCCTGATGCGCAGGCTCGACGTCGCGCTCGAGGATCCCGACCTCGCCTACGTGCTGGCGGGCACCCCGGAGTTCGACGCCTACGTCGCCGATCTGTTCTTCGCCCAGGACTACGCGTTCGCCAACCGCGCCCGCATGATGGACGCCGCGCTGGCGGACCTCCTCGCCGAGGTTGGCCGCGGCGCCGCGACGCAGCGCATCAACTGTCACCACAACTACGCCGCGGTCGAGCGTCACGGCGGCGAGGACGTCTGGGTCACGCGCAAGGGCGCCATCCGCGCCGCGCAGGGCGATCGCGGCATCGTCCCCGGGTCGATGGGCACGGCGACGTTCATCGTCCGCGGACGTGGGAACCCGGCGTCGTTCAACTCCTGCGCGCACGGCGCCGGCCGGGCGATGTCGCGCCGTCAGGCGAAGCGGCGGTTCACCGAGGACGACCTGCACGCCGCCATGAAGGGCCGGGTCTGGCTGTCGCGCAGCGCCCGCGCCCTGGTCGACGAGATCCCGGCCTCGTACAAGGACATCGACACCGTGATGGCCGACCAGCGCGACCTCGTCGACGTCGAGCACACCCTGCGCGGTGTCCTCAACTACAAGGGCGTGTGACCGGACGGCCCGGTCAGTCCTTGACGAGCACGGCGGCGAGGTGATGCGTCAGCGCCTGTCCGACGGCCGCCATCCGGACCGCGTAGGCCAGCCGATCCCCGTCGACGTCGATGTCCCGTTCCAGCGCGTCGACCCGCTTGGCCGTCGGCGTCAGCCCCATCGCGACCGACGCCAGCCGCAGCGAGCGCTCCCGCAGAAGGCCGTGCTGGATCTCCGTGACGCCGGTCGGGTGCGCGAGCACGAGCTCGACCCGCCCGTCGCCGACGTGGCGCCAGTAGCCGGACTCGGCGTGGAACGGGCGGCCGTCGTCGAGTGACCAGGTCCGCTGCGAGTAGGCGAGGAACGGCTTGCCGACGTGGCCGAAGCGGACCTGTTCGCCGTAGCGGAACGGCGCGATCGTGGGGTACTCCCCCGCCCCCTCCCCCGTCCAGGTGCCGAGCAGGAACGCCAGGGGCGCGATGTCGGCGTGCAGCGGCGGTGACGCCATCTCTTCTCCTCTCGCCGGCAGGAGGGTACGTCCTGCCGCGCGGTAGCCTCGCCGCGTCCGTAACCGGAATCCCTCGAGGAGGCCCGATGGCACCCGACCCCGCGCATGCGGCGCTCGACGAGCTCGCGGGCGTCAACGCGGTCGCCCGCCTGCACGCCCGCGACGCGACCCTGTGGTCCTCCGACCCGGAGGGCCTCGAGGTCGTCGCGAACCGGCTTGGCTGGCTGGACGTGGCGGCGGGGCCGCGGGGCTGGGCCGACGCCCTCGCCCGCTTCGCCGACGAGGCCCACGCGGCCGGCGTCGACCGGGTGCTGCTGGCCGGCATGGGCGGGTCGAGCCTGGCGCCCGAGGTGTTCGCCAAGGTCTTCTCCGGCCACGTGCGCGGCGCGCGACTGGACGTCCTCGACTCCACGCATCCCGATGCCGTCCGGGCGCTGCTGGACGACGTCGACCTGTCGCGCACGCTGGTGGTCGTGTCGAGCAAGTCCGGCAGCACCGAGGAGACCCGCGACTTCGGCGCCCACGCCGCCCGCCTGCTGCCCGGCCCGGACCGGCTGGTCGCCGTCACCGACGGCGGGTCGGCGCTCGAGGAGGAGGCGCGCGCCGCCGGCTATCGCTCCGTCTTCACGAATCCTTCCGACATCGGCGGGCGGTACTCGGCGCTGTCGTACTTCGGCATGGTCCCCGCCGCGCTCCTCGGCGTCGACGTCGCCGCGATCTGGCGCCGCGCCGGCGCGATGATCGACCGCTGCGGGCCGCATGTCCCGGTCGAGGAGAACCCGGCCGCCCGGCTCGCCGCGTTCATGGGCGGCCTCGCGCGCTCGGGCCGCGACAAGTTCACCCTGCTTGCCCCGACGGAACTCGCGCCGCTCGGGGACTGGGTCGAGCAGCTGGTCGCCGAGTCGACGGGCAAACGCGGCCGCGGGATCGTGCCCGTCGTCGGCGAGGTCATCGGCGAGCCCGCGGTCTACGGCGACGACCGCGCGTTCGTGTCGCTGCACCACTCCGGCGAGGGCCTGCTCGGCGTCGACGACCTGGCCGCCGCCGGCCACCCGGTGATGACCGTCGACGTCGGCGACCGCCTCGACCTCGGGGCCGAGTTCGTGCGCTGGGAGATGGCGACCGCGCTCGCGGGGGTCCTGCTGGACGTGAACCCGTTCGACGAGCCGAACGTCGCCGAGTCGAAGGCGAACACCCTGGCGGTGCTCACCGACGTGACGACCGGCGGGGGCGCGCTGCCGGACCCCGAGCACGGCGACGTCGCCGCGCTGCTCGACCAGCTTCGGCCCGGCGACTACTTCAGCGTGCAGGCCTACCTCGCTCCCACGGCGGCGCACGCCGAGCCGCTGCAGCGGCTCCGGCAGGTCGTCCGCGACCGGCGCCGGGTCGCCACGACCTTCGGCTGGGGCCCCCGGTTCCTGCACTCGACCGGGCAGTTGCACAAGGGCGGCCCCGACAGCATCGTCGCGCTCCAGGTCGTCGACCGCCCCGGCTCTGACCCGACCGCGCCGGGACCGGACATCCCCGGGCGCGACTTCGACTTCGCGACCCTCGTGCGCGCGCAGGCCGTCGGCGACCTGCGCAGCCTGCGCGACCACGGCCGCCGCGTCGCCCAGGTCGGGGTCGAGCGGCCGGGCGGCCTCGAGGCGCTGGCCGACGCCGTCGACGCCGCCACCCGCTGACCGGACCGGAGCGTGCGATGACGAGGGTGCTGACGATCGACGCCGGCACCACCGGCGTGACCGCGATGGTGCTCGACGAGTCGGGCGGCGTCACCGCCCGCGGCTACACCGAGTTCCCGCAGCACTTCCCGCGGCCGGGGTGGGTCGAGCACGACGCCGACGAGATCCTCGCGGCGGTCCTCGCCGCCTGCGAGCAGGCCCTGGACGCCGGCGGGGTCGCCGCCGGCGACCTCGCGGCGATCGGGATCACCAACCAGCGCGAGACGGTCGTGCTGTGGGACCGGGACACGCGCAGACCGGTCGCCAGGGCGATCGTGTGGCAGGACCGCCGCACGGCCGCGCTGTGCGAGGCGCTGCGCGACGCCGGCCACAGCGATCTCGTCCGCCGCCGGACCGGCCTGGTGATCGACGCCTACTTCTCGGGCACGAAGCTCGCGTGGCTGCTCGACCACGTCGACGGGGCGAGGGACGCCGCGGGGCGGGGGGACCTCGCCTTCGGGACGGTCGACAGCTGGCTGGTCGCGAACCTCACCGGCGGGGCGGTCCACGCGACCGACCCGTCGAACGCCGCGCGCACGATGCTCTACGACATCCGGCGGGGCGCCTGGAGCGACGAGCTCTGCGACCTGCTCGACGTCCCGCCGTCGGTGCTGCCCGAGGTCCGGCCCAACGCCGGCGGCTTCGGGACCACCGACCCCGACGCATTCCTCGGCGCGGCGGTGCCCATCACGGGGATCGCCGGCGACCAGCAGGCGGCGCTGTTCGGCCAGGGCTGCTGGACCCCCGGCACGTCGAAGAACACCTACGGCACCGGCAGCTTCGTGCTGCTGAACACCGGCAGGGACGCGCCGGTCAGTGAGACGCTGCTCACCACCGTGGCGTGGGACCTCGGCGAGGGGCTGGTCTACGCGCTCGAGGGCTCCATCTTCGTGACCGGAGCGGCGATCCAGTGGTTGCGCGACGGGCTGGGGATCATCGGCGCCGCGGCCGAGGCCGGGCCGCTCGCCGACAGCGTCCCCGACACCGGGGACGTCTACATGGTCCCGGCCTTCACCGGGCTCGCCGCCCCGCACTGGGACCCCTACGCCCGCGGGACGATCGTGGGCCTGACGCGCGGCACGACCCGCGCGCACCTCGTGCGCGCCGCGGTCGAGGCGATGGCCCACCAGACCCGCGACGTCGTCGAGGCGATGGAGACCGACTCCGACGTGGAGCTCGCCGAGCTGCGGGTCGACGGCGGCGCCTCGGCGATGGATCTGCTCTGCCAGTTCCAGGCGGACCTGCTCGGAGTCCCCGTCCTGCGGCCGAAGGTCGCGGAGACCACGGCGTTGGGCGCCGGCTTCCTGGCGGGTCTGGGGGCCGGGGTGTGGTCCTCGACCGACGAGCTCGCCGCCGTGTGGCAGCTCGACCGCCGGTTCACCCCCGCGATGCCGACCCGCGAACGGGAGGCCCGCCAGGCCCGGTGGCGCCACGCCGTCGAGCGCAGCCGTGGCTGGGCCCGGCCGGACTGACCCGCGCCGCTGTCAGGAAGGGCACACGGCGCCGGCCGGGATCGGCGGTCAGGAGAGGCAGACGGCGGCGGCCGGGTCCGCGGTCGGGAGAGGCAGACGGCGCCGGCCGGGTCCGCGGTCAGGAGGGGCAGACGATGCCGGCCGGGTCGATGTCGCGCAGGGCGAGCATGCGGACCACGGCCTCGTCGAGCCGGTCCTCCGGCAGCCGGCCCGATTCGACGGCCGCGACCAGTGCGTCGCGCATCGGACGGGCCTGGTTCCCGTCGGTCGCGAGCACCGCGTCGGCCCCGGCTGCGACGGCGAGCACCGCGGCCTCCCCGAACGGCCAGCGCAGGTTGACCGGCCCCATCCCCAGCGAGTCGGTCATGGCCACGCCGTCGAAGCCCATCTCGCGCAGGAGCGCGTACGTCTGCGGGGCCAGGCTGGCCGGCATCGTCTCGTCCAGGGCCGTGTAGGCGACGTGGCCGGTCATGACGACCGGCACGCCCGCCTCGATCTGCATCACGAACGGCACGAGATCGGTGACCCGCAGCTCCTCGACGGTCGCCGTGACCACGCCGAGCGCGGCGTGGCTGTCCACCTGGGACCGGCCGTGGCCGGGGAAGTGCTTCGCCGCGGCAAGCACGCCGGCGTCGGCGAGGCCCTGCGTGAACGCCAGCGCGTAGCGGGCGGCCGCCCGCGGGCGGTCGGAGAACGACCGGTCGCCGACGATGCCCGTGGCGGGCCCCCCGTCGACGTCGGCGACCGGCGCGAGGTTCAGGTCGACCCCGAGGCCGGCGAGGCCCTCGCCGAGCTCGCGCGCGAACGCCCGCACGTCGGCCGGCGTCCCCCGGGCCGCCAGCGTCCGGGCCGAGGGGCTGCCGCCGAGCAGCGACCGGAAGCTCGACACGCGGCCCGGCTCCTCGTCGGTCGCGACCAGCAGCGGCAGTGGACTCGCCGCGCGCAGGCCGCCGACGAGCTCCGCGACCTGCTCCGCGGTCTCGACGTTGCCTCCGGTGAGGAGCACGCCGGCCACGCCGACGTCGGCGACCTCCACGGCGAGGGGGTCTGCGGGTCCGGTGACGCCCGGAAGGCCCACGACGAGCAGCTGGGCGGCCCGCAGCGGCAGCGGCGCCGGCGCGCAGGTCGGGGACGGCGCCCCGTTGGGCGAGGGTGCCGCGGTCGGGGACGGTGGCGC
>JACCXR010000059.1 GCA_013696915.1 Euzebyaceae bacterium | reverse complement strand
GCTACGGACTACGCTTGCGCGTCGGCGACGGCCGCCGTCAGTCGCAGGTCGAAGCTGATGTCGTTGCTCGACCGGGTGTTCTGGTGGATCTCGACCGCGAGCGAGTTCGTCCCGCTCACCAGCAGCGAGGGGTCGACCGCGAACGGGAAGAAGGTCGACTCGTCCGTGCCGTTGACGGCCGCGGAGGCGACGTGGCGCGACAGGATGTCGCCGGTCCGCATGTTGTCGCGGACGACCTCGACGCCGTTCAGGTAGACCACCGCGCCGTCGTCGCGCAGCAGTTCCAGGGTCAGCCCCGTCACGGCGGCGGGGTCGGCCACGGTGACCGTGCGCCGGAAGTACGTCGTGACGTAGCGGGAGGTCGGGTCCGGGCCGTAGCCGACCACAGTCGCCTCGTCCCCGTCGCCGTAGCCGAGCTGCGACGGGCCGGAGCGCCATGCGCCGTCGTCGAAGGCGGGCGCGCGCCAGGCGGTCCCCTGGTCGGAGCCGTCGTCGAGGTAGCGCCATACCGACCCGGTGGTGGTCAGCAGCAGCGTGGTCGTGGCGCGGACCGGCCCGGCCAGGGCCGAGGTGTTCGGCCCGTCCGACGCCTCGACGGTGTAGCGGTAGGTCGTGCCCTCCGCGAGGCCGGTGTCGGTGAACGAGGTCGCCGTCACGGTCGCCACGACGGTGCCGTCGCGCCGCACCCGGTAGCCGGTCACGCCGACGTCGTCGGTCGAGGCGGTCCACGCCAACGACGCCGAGTTGTTCGTGACCGCGGAGACCGTCAGGTCCCCGGGCGTCGTCGGCGGCGACGTGTCCGACGCCGTCGTGGCGGTCACCGGTGCGCTCGACGCGGAGACGTTGCCGGCGCCGTCGAAGGCGCGCACCGTGTAGGTGTACGACGTGGTGGAGGCCAGGCCGGCGTCCGTGAACCCGGGGGAGGCGACGGCGCCGACCTGGGTGCCGTTGCGGAAGACGCGGTAGCCCACGACGCCGACGTTGTCGGTCGAGGCGTTCCAGGCGAGGTCGACCGACGTCGGGGTTGTCCCGGTCACGGTGACGTCGGCCGGAGCGGACGGCGCGGTGGTGTCGGGCTGGCCGGCGAGCACGTCGAGCTGGAGGTCGAAGCTCAGGTCGCTGCTCGAGGCGTTGACCTGGTGGACCTCCACCGCGAGGGTGTTGCGGCCGCTGACGAGCAGGCGCGGGTCGACGGTGAACGGGTAGTAGCGCGACTCGTCGGTTCCGCCCACCGTGGTGGACGCCGGCGTGGCCGCCGAGATCGTCCCGGCCGGCATGTTGCTGCGCGCGACCTCGGTGCCGTTGAGGTAGACGACCGCGCCGTCGTCGCGCAGCAGGCCCAGCCGCAGTCCCGGCACCGCGGCGGGGTCGGCGACGGTGAAGCTCTGGCGGAAGTAGGTCGTGATGTAGCGGGCGTTCGGGTCGGGGCCGTAACCGACGACCGTGGCCTCGTCGCCGTCCCCGTAGCCCAGCTGGGCGGAGCCGGAGCGCCAAGCGGTGTCGTCGAAGGCGGAGGCGCGCCAGGCCGTGCCCTGGTTCGAGCCGTTGTCGAGGTAGCGCCACACCGAACGGGCGGCCACGAGCTGCGACGGCGTCCCCGTCGTCACGGCGTTGCTGGGGGCCGAGACGTTGCCCTCGAGATCGACGGCCGCGACGGTGTAGGTGTACGAGCGGCCGCCGCTCAGGCCGGTGTCGGTGAACGTCGTGCCGGTGACCTGGCCGGCCTCGATGCCGTCCCGGAAGATCCGGTGCCCGACGACGCCGACGTTGTCGGTGGACCGCTCCCACTGCAGGGAGACGGTGCTGCCGGTCTGGCCCGTCGACACCAGCAGCTGCGGGGCGGTCGGCGCCGTCGTGTCGCCGGGGCCGGTGCCGTCGTCGCTGAGGCGGGCGTAGCCCTCCTGCCTGCCCGTCCCCGGTGCCCCCACGCGGAGGAACTGCCCGCCGAGGTGCAGCCGGGAGCCGTCCCCCAGGATCGACCAGACTCCCAGTCCGTTGAGGTCCACCTGCGGCGCGAAGTCCGGCACGACCTGGTTCGTCGAGGCGTAGATCGCGGCCGCCCCCGAACGCGCGACCCCGCCGAAGTTCAGGTAGAAGTGGCCGCCGAAGTAGACCTTGCCGCCGACGATCTCGACCGCCTGCACGTCGCCGTCGGCGGCCAGGGACGCCAACCGCACCCCGTCGAGCGCGCGGTAGACGTACCCGCGGCCACCGCCGCCGGCCAGGCCGGCGTACACCCGGTCGTTCGTGGCCGCGATGCTCCAGGTCATCCGGCCCGGGTTCGGTGTGAACGCCACGACGTCGGCCCCCGTGACCGGGTCCACGGCCGTGAGCTTGGCGCTCCCCACGCGCCCGTTCACAGCGTTGAACTCGCCGCCGACGTATACCCGGCTGGCGTCGGGCGGGACGGCGACGGCCCGGACCATCCCGTCGCTGACCGGGGTCCACGTCGTGTCCAGGGCACCGGTCGACGCGGAGACCGCGGCCAGCCGTGCCCTGGCCACGCCGTTGACGGCGCCGAAGGTGCCGCCCAGGTACAGCCGGCTGCCCGATAGGGCGACGGCACGGATGCGGCCTCCCGTGATGCTCGCCGAGAATCCGGCCTGCACCGCGCCGGTCGCCGGGTCGAGTGCGACGAGGCCCTTCCGGGAGGAGCCGTTGACGGTCTTGAACGGCCCGGCGGCGAAGATGCGCGTGCCGTCCGGCGAGACCGCCAGCGCCTCGACGTAGGCGTCGACGTTGGGGGCCCAGGACGGGACGTAGTCACCGGTCGTGGCGTCGAACGCCGCCAGGTAGCGCCGCGGCGTCCCGGTCGCGCCGATCGACGGGCGCACCTCGGTGAACTCCCCCGCCAGGTACACGCGGTTGCCGACCCGCAGGACGTCCAGGACCCGCCCGTTCGTCATCCACGTGGAGTCGGCGGTCTGCCGGAGGGTCGCGGCCGCGGGCAGGGCGGCGCCCAGGAGCGCGACCACCAGCGCCACGCCGGTCACGACCGCGCGACGCCCATGGTGCGCCGTGATGGACGGCGCCTTTCCGAGCCCGCCTGCGTTCTCCGTCATGTCCTACTCTCCGTGACCCGCAACGCCGTCCAAGTGACTATCAGTATAGATCCCGGCACTCGCCGCCCCCATGGTCCCTTCGAGGCATCTCCGACTAGGGGCCCGCCTCGCAAGTCCGATCATCACAACGCGCGACGTGCCCTAGCATCACGCGAAATCTGCTGCGACGGTCGGAGTGCCCGGCGTGAACACCGCAAGCTTGAAGGATGCCGCCCTCCGGGCGGTCCCCAGCGCCCTGCACCCGCAGGTCCGGCGGGTTTTCGGCCGCTCCCAGCCCTGGGACCCGGGGGCGCGGCTCCCCCCGCCTTCGTGCCCGCCGGGGATGCGGGTCGGCCCGCCCGACTTCGTCGGCGTGGGCGCCCAGAAGGCGGGGACGTCGTGGTGGTTCAACCTCCTGCTGCGCCACCCGGGGGCCTATCACCCCGGCGACGTGCACAAGGAGCGGCACTACTTCGCGAGGTTCTGGTCAGAGCCGTTCGGCCCCGAGGACACCCCGACGTACCACCGCTGGTTCCCCCGCCCGGAGGGCCGGTTGACCGGTGAGTGGACCCCCGTCTACATGGTCCAGTTCTGGGTCCCACCGCTGCTGCGCGAAGCGGCCCCCGACGCCAAGATCCTCGTCCTGCTCCGCGATCCCGTCGAGCGGTACCGCTCCGGGCTGACCCACGCCGCCGACCGCGCCCAGCGCGACGATCCCCGGATCGCCACGGACGCGATGCTCCGCGGCCTCTACGGCGCCCAGCTGGCCTGGCTCCGCCGAACCTTCGGTGCCGACCGCATGCTCGTGCAGCAGTACGAGCGCTGCCGTGCGCAGCCCGCCTCCGAGCTCGCGCGGACCTACCGCTTCGTGGGCCTGGACGACGGCTTCGTCCCGGAGACCTTCACCGAGCAGGTCAACCCGACCCGTGGCGTGAAGGTGCCACTGGACGACCGCCGCAGGGCCGAGCTCGTCGAGGTCTACGGTGACGACGTCGCGGCGCTGGCGCGTGACGAACCAGGCATCGACCTCGCGCTCTGGCCGAACTTCGCGCACCTGGGGTAGCGCCGGTCGGGATCAGCCGCCGGCGGCCGTCGGCAGGTCGGCGCCCTCGCACGGGGTGAGCCACAGGTTGCCTGTGCCCTCGCTCGCGCTGATGAACCCGCAGCCCTGGGCGAGGTAGGCGATCGACTCGGGCTGGGGCTGCCGCTTGACCGGCACCTCGACCGCGGGCCAGTCCGGGAAGCCGTCGAGATCCGCGTCGGGGTCGGGCCCCACGAACTCGACCGCCGAGTCGTTCGTCCGCAGCAGGACCCGGCCGGGGCGGGAGTCACCGGCCGTGACGACGACGCCGCGGCGGGCGCTGCGGACGACCTCGGTCGGCTGCGGCACGGCGACCGGGCCGAGGTCGTTCAGGACGCCGTCGGCGAACTCCTCGGCGCCATAGAGGAGGGCCGCGCCCTCGCCGGGCCCGTCCCCGGTCTGTCCGGGGTCCTTCGTGACGATGTACGGGACGCCGGCGGCGCTGACGAGGAGCGTCTCGGCCTCGTGCGGCCGGTCCGGGTAGGTGTAGCGCGCGACGGAGGCCTCCACCGGCTCGTCGGGGACGCCCGCGGTGAGGTCGGGCTCCGGGAAGCGGTACACGACGATGTCGTCGCGGCGCTTGCGCCCGTCGCCGATGTCGCCGACGTAGACGCAGGACTCCGCCTCGCCGGGACCGCACGGCGCCACTGCCATGTCCTCGGTGTCCCGGCCGTTCATGCCCTCCACCTCGACGGCCCCGACCATCGACGCGTCGGCGCGCACCACGTGCACCGCGGTCGTGTCGGGCCCGTCGTCGAGGACGTAGAACAGTCCGGGGTTCCGCACGCTGGCGGCGAGGCCGCTCGCCTCGGGGATCTCCTCCGCGTCGAAGCTGCCGAGCTGGACCGGCTCGGCGTAGCAGCCGGGGGGGTCGGCGCAACCCCACGGGGTCGAGGTCGCGCCGGGCGAGGGTGACGGCGACGGAACCGGTGACGGCGCCTCCGTGACCGCCATCGTGGCGGGAGCGGCCGGTGCCTCGGCGCCCTCGCACCCGGCGAGGAGCACGAGCACGCCGAAAGCGAGGACTCGGGAACGCATCCGGGTACGGTAGCCGAAATCGCGGGGAGTGCCGCGGTCGCTGCGGCGCGTCACACCGCCGGGGCGGCCAGGGCGGCCTCCACCTCGGCGACGACTCCATCCGAGACGGCCGCCTCGCCACCGAGCACGTGCACGGTGGTGATCTGCCCTGCCCTGGCGGTGAGGTAGTCCCGGACCGGGGGCGGAAGGGTGTCGCCGACTAGCAGCACCGGCGCACCGAGCCGCCCGGCGTGCGCGGCGCCCGCGAGGGCGTCGGGGAAGTTCGCCCCCGTCGCGACGACCACGGCCGTCGCGTCGTCGAAGCGCGCCGCGGCGATCGCGGCCGCCGTCGAGAAGCGGTCGGTGCCGGCGAGGCGGGTCACGGGAAGGCCCCGTGCCACCAGGTCGGCGACGACGGCGTCGCTGACGGCCCGGGTGCCCCCGGCGACGAGGACCTCGACGCCGGTCCCGAGCCCGGTCAGGAAGTCGGCGACCCGCGGGTCCAGCGCGTCCGGCGGCGTGAGCAGGACCGGGGCGCTCTGACCTGCGGCGTAGGCGGCGCCGGCGAGGGCGTCGGGGAAGTTGCCCGCGCTGGCGAGCACCACGTGCTCGACGGCGGCGCCCTCGGTCATCGCGGTGGCGATCCGCAGCGCCGTGGCGATGCGGTCCTCGCCCGCCAGTCGCACGACGAGATACCCGAGGGCCTCAAGGGCGGTGGCGGACTCCGCGGCGATCGCGGCCTCGCCGCCAAGCAGATAGACCGTTCCCGACGCGCCCAGGGCCCGCTGGATCTCGGCAAGGACCGACAACGGCACCGCCGCGGTGTCGGTCAGGAGCACGGGTGCGTCGGCGCGGACGGCCATGCCGGCCGAGGCGAGCGCGTCGGCGAAGCGGTCGGCCCGGGCGAGCAGGACGGCGTCGGCGGTGCCGTCGGTCGGGAAGCTCTCGAGCGAGACGCGGTTCGCGGTCGCGAAGCGGTCGGCACCCGCGAGCCGCACCGCACCGTCGGGGGCGCCGTCGGTTCCGAGCGTCCCGTCCGGGGAAGCCGGGGCCGGCGCGGGCGCTCCGGCATCCGGCGTCCCGGCGTCGGGGGCTCCGGCGTCGGACGGGGCCGGCGCGTCGGGCGTCCCGACATCCGGCGTCCCGACATCGGGTGACGTGGCCGGCGCCGGTGCACCGCTCGCGCCGTCGGGGTTCAGATACGGGTCCTGGGCCATCGTCCGAAAGGCGGCGCGCGACTCGGGGGTGCTGTCCAGCCACCACTGGTGAGCCGTGTCGGAGTCGAAGTACACAAACGCCGAGATCCCCGGGAGCGTGTCGCGCAACAGGCCGGCCGCGGACCGCAGCCAGGCGGCCTTCTCGCCGGGGGCGCGCTCCTGCACCCCGGTCTCGCCGACCATCATCGGCTTGCCGCGCGCCATGCCCCAGGCGTGGAATCCGGAGAAGATGTCCGTGACGGAGCGCCAGACGGCGTCCGGCCGGCCGGGCGGCCAGTTGTAGCCGTCGGCGCAGACCCAGTCGACGTAGTCGTCCCCGGGGTACCACTGCTCGGCGTCGTCGACCTGGAACGCCCAGGCGTTCGGGCACCACACCCACACCGCGTTGCCCGCGCCACGCTGGGCGAAGATGTCGTGCATCCGGCGCCAGGCCGCGATGAACTCGGCGGGGTCGCCGGCCATGCGCGCCTTCTTGACGCCGTCCATCTCCCAGAACCAGCGCAGGAAGACCTCGTCTCCCAGCGCCTTGACGCCGTCCGCGCGCTCGGCGATGAGGCCGTCGTGGAGACCGGCGTTGATCTCGGCGGTCGACGTGCCGTTCCAGGAGATCATCGGGATGCGCCCGCTGTCGAGGTGCCACTGCTCGCGCCACGACGGGAACCGCTGCTCCCAGGGGTAGAACGAGTGCCCGATGTCCAGCCGGCGGCCGGCGGCGTCCTCCACTTCTGCCCAGCGCGCCTCCTGGCCGGCGCGGTCGTAGCCGCCTTCGCGGGACTTGGTGTAGGTGCCGAGGAGCGCGCCGGACTCGGGCGCCAAGCGACCCAATGGGCGCACCGGCGTGGCGGCGACCGCCGGCAGCGACCCCAGCGGGGCGCAGACGACGATCAGGACAGCAAGGACGCGGAGAATATGAGCCTTCACCACAGACGGATCGACACCTCCGCGCCGACCTTGAGGCGAAATCCTGTCCGGACACGCGAGAGGACCCGCGGGCTGGCGACCGCGGGTCCTGGACGCTTCGGGTGCAGAGCTGACAGCGGCGCGGCAGGCCACCGGGTTGGGTGGCCGTGGCGGTCAGATCGTCAGATCGCGTTCCGCTTGTCGCCGCGGGCCGCGACGGCGCGGCCGACCCGCTCGCGCTTCTGCCGTTGGGCCGGCGGCTGGACGGCCGTCAGATCCCGGGCGGGCGGGTCCGGCTTGACGACCGGCATGCGGTAGGGGTCGAACGCCTTCTTGTCCGCGGGGCTGGCGTTGGACAGGACACTGCCCAGGATGGTCGCGCCGGCGTGGCCAAGCTCCTCGATCGCCTTCGCGACCGCGGCGCGACTGGTCGACCGCGCCTTCGCGGTGAGGATGACACCGTCGACCAGCCGGCTCAGGGTCAGACAGTCGGCGACGGCGAGCACCGGCGGGGCGTCGAAGATGACGATGTCCTGCCGGGTCTTGCGCTGCTCGACGAGCTGCTCCAGCGCGGCGGACTGCAAGAGGTCGCCGGGGTTCTCGCGCAGCGGCCCGCTGGCGATGACCTGGAGCTGCGGGACCGCCGCCGGTCGCTGGATGACATCGTCGGGGCGCGCTCTGCCGGTCAGGATGTCGGTCAGGCCGCGGTCGTTGTTGAGCTTCAGGAGCCGGTGCACGGCCGGGAGCCGCAGGTCGGCCGACACGAGCAGGATCTGGCGTCCGGACTGGGCGAGCGCGATCGCGAGGTTGACCGCCGTCGTGCTCTTGCCCTCACCGGGGACGGCGCTCGTCACGACGAACGACGAGAGTCCGTGCTCCTCGGCGAGCGTGAGCAGGTTCGTGCGCAGGCGCCGGAACGATTCCGCCGCCAGGCTCTCGGAGGCGTCGAGGACGACCAGGGACTGCTCGGCGCCGCGCCTGCGACCGTGCCGGCTGAGGCTGGCGAGCACCGGCAGGCCGAAGCGGTCCTGCAGGTCGGAGATGCCGCGGATGCGGTCGTCGAGCCGGTCCCGCACGAAGGCGAGCAGCAGGCCGAGGAACAGGCCGACGACCAGGGCGATGGCGATGTCCAGGGCGTGGTTGGGACCGGCGGGCGCGTTCGGCAGCGAGGCGGGACTGATGATCTCGCCGGGGCTCACCGACAACGCGCGCACGGCGCCGAGCTCGTTGTTCAGCTGCGCGATCTGGGCGATGAGGGAGTCGCGCAGCGTCTCGGCCTCGTTGAGCTGCGGGGAGCCGGCGGTGGCCGCCGCCACCTGGGCGGTCGCCGCCGCGAGTTGCGCCCTGGCGTCCGTGATCCGCGCCTCGATGTCCCCCGCGCGGCGGTCGACCTCGGCCTGCGCCTGCTCGGCACGCTGGCCGAGGTAGGCGACGGCGAATCCCTGCGCGATCGCCTGGGCCTGCGCCGGGTCGCTGTGCGTCACCGACACCTCGAGCACCTGCGTCCCGTCCGGCACGGCCACCGACGTCCGCGCGAGCAGACCCTGGGCCGAGGCGTCTGTGCCTGTGGCCGACCGCACGCGCTCCGCCACGGCGGACGAGTGCATCACCTCGCGCTCGGTCAGCAGGTTGACGAGCTGGTCCGGCCGCACGGTCGACCGCCCGGGGTCGACGACGACCGGGGCGACGAGGACCGAGGACTGCGACGAGTAGGTCGGCGTGCGGCTGAGCGAGTACGCGGCACCGGCCAGGATGCACACCGCCAAGACGGCCAGGATCAGCCACTTGCGCCGCCGCAGGACGTCGAAGTACTCGCGGAGCTCGACCGATCCGCCTGGGGAGAGCGAGTCGGCGCTCATCGGAGCGCTCCCTGTCCGGTGTGCATCTTCACGGCGATGTCCTTGGGATGAGGTTCGTCAACGGGCCGAACGACCGAACGGCAGCGCCGACGCGGATGCAAGCGCTCGCAGTACGCGTCGGCCGTCAACCTAACGACTTTAGCAGCCGGGTGTGACGGGCTTGGTGGCCGTTGCCTTCGTCAGGTCGGGCCTGCGCCAGGATCGGGCCCTGCACCAGCCGGCCCTGCGCAGGCCGGGCACCGCGTCAGGGCCGGGCCTCGAGCACGTCGAGCGCGGCGGGGAAGAACCGCGGGTTGCGGCCTGCGCCGGCACGCAACGCTTCCGCGAAGCGCAGGACGATCTCGGTGAGGTAGAGCGCGGCGATCGCGACATCGGCCCGGGCATCGACACCGAGCTCCCGCAGCCCGGCCGCCGCCCGCTGCGCGCACGAGCCGATCGCGGCGCCGACGTCCGCCCGCTCCAGGACGAAGGCCACCTGGAAGAACCAGTGCAGCAGGTCCAGACCGAGCGGCACGTCGCCGCGGGTGTGCTCCCAGTCCCAGACCTGCAGGCGGCCTGTGGACCAGCCGACGTTCCACGGCGCCCAGTCGCCGTGCCATGCGCCCCAGCGCAGCGGCGCACCGCCGTGGCGCTCTTCGACGCGCCCGAGGTAGGCGGCCAGGACGTCGCCGGTCCGATCGTCGCCGGCCGCCACCTCGTCCACCCGCCGGGTCAGGCGACGCCAGTACGGGCTGGCCAGCAGCGGCGACTCCGTGACGCCGTCGCGTCCGGCGATCTCCCGGGTGATCCGGGTCGGCGGCGCCAGGGCCGGCTGGGCGTGGCGGCGGACGTCCGCTGGCAGCGACGAGGCGACGCTTAGCCGCAGGTCCCGCCAGGTGCCTTCGGCCAGGAGCCGCGGCACGTCGAAGGTCTCTCCGGGACGCGTCGTGTAGTCCGCGAGGGCGACGGCCTCGGCGGCGACCTGTTCCGCGGTGATCGCGTTCCACCCGATCTTGACGAACCCGAGCACGCGCCCGTCGGGCGTGGCGGCTTGGAGGACCGGCTTGCGGTTGGGTCCCGGCGTTCCCAGTGCGACACCCACGACGAGCTCAGGCTCCCCGAGCAGGTCGCGCAGGTGGGCGACAAGGCTGTCCGGGTCGGGGCCCGCCGGCTCCGCGCCATCCGGCGCGCAGACGGTCAGCCGATCGCGGGCGACCAGGCCGAGCGTGCCTGTCCGGGCGGACAGCCCGAGCGCGCCCCGGGCCGCCCGTCGCCGGGCCGGCCGCAGTCCTGGATAGGACGAGACCGCGGCCGCCGCGGCGCGCGGCGCTCCGAGCGGCACGAGGGCACGGGCGCGGGTGGCGGCGGGCAGGACGAGGTACCGCTCGACCGGGCGGTGACCCGCGGGAGGCGTGGACCCCCGGACGGCACGGAGGTTGCCGCGCCACAGCAGCGACGAGACCCAGTCGAGGTCTCCGCCGGCGGCGTCGGGGTCATCCCGCACGGCGCCGCCCCACCGGCCGGCGCCGCCCCGACTCGGCACCCGACGCCGGCGTCATGGGGCCGAGGCGTCGGCGCCGGACCAGCCGAGGTCGATGCCGAGCAGCTCGGACAGGCGCCGGTTGTGGTCCGCCACCCGCGCCTGGAGGTCACGGCGGGTCGCCGCCGACAGCTCCTCCGCCGGGTGGTAGTTCCACTTCTTGATGCCCGAAAGCGCGAAGGACGGGAGGCCGAGGAAGCTCAGCGCGCGATCGTAGGCGTGCTGCGGGTCGGCGTAGAAGTCCTCGCTGCGCAGGATCAGGAACTGCCCGCGGGGATAGTGCCGGAACCACTCCCGGAGCGGCTCGAGGTAGAGGCCCTGCGCGACGTAGCTGTGGTGCTCGTGGGCGAAGCTCGTGTAGCGGTCGTCGGCGAGGAGACGTTCGTGCTCCCCCGCGAGCCGCTCGGGCTCACGCTCGACCGCCTCGGAGAAGGAGAGGGTCTCCGCGCCGTGCCGGACGCGCTCCTTCCAATGGGAGTACGCCCGATCGACCGGGTCGCGCAGGAGCAGCAGGATGCGGGCGTCGGGCAGCACCGCCGACGCCCGCTGGGCGGCGCGGGGATGGAAGAGGTAGTAGGGGCTGCCCTCCCCGGTCACGACCCGGTGGCCGAGCCGGCGCTCGGTCAGCCGGCGGGTCGCCGACGTGGCGAAGTGCGACCGGTACCACGCCACCCCGTGCCCGGAGCCGGTGAAGTGGTGCACGCCCTTGATCTTCTGGGCGGCCGGGAACATCGGCAGCACGCCAGGGTGTCGCAGCAGGTAGTTGTACATCGAGGTCGTCCCGCCGCGTTTCGCGCCGATGACGAGGAACTCGGGGGCGGGCCGCAGCGGGCTCGTGGCCGTCGCGAACCCCCGGACCGCCTGCTTGGCCGCGCGGCTGACGGGGGCGGGGAGGCGGCCGTCCGCTGCTGCACTCATCTGGTCACTCCTGCGTCGGTCTCATCGGTGGGACGGGCGCGTCGCCGCTGCGCCGCACCCCGGAGGATGCCGAGTTGGAGGACTCCGCGGAACCGCCACAGGACGGCGACGTACACGCAGCCTCCGACGACGACCGCCGCGAGCAGCCCGGGAACCGACGGCCCGAGCAGCGCGCGAGCGATCATGCCGCCCGCGCCGAAGCACAGCAGGGCGGAGCCGGTCACGATCGGGTAGCCGCGGCCGAAGGGCCGCATCCCCATCAGGCGCCAGGTCTGCGCCAGCGCGAGCGAGTTGTCGACCACGATGCTCGCGGTCCAGGCGATCGCCGCCCCGGCGATGCCGTAGCGCGGGATCAGCACGAGGTTCAGCACGACGTTCGAGGTCAGCGCGGCGGCCGTGTTGAACAGGTTCCAGGAGCTCTTGCCGCCCATGAGCAGCACGGTCGTCACGTTGCCGGTCGCGAGGTTGGCCAGCATTGCGACCGACAGGATTACCAGCGGGGTCTGCCCGTCGGCGAATTCGGCGCCGAACACCCGCAGCACCACCGGGGCGAAGACGATGATCACGCAGTAGGCGGGCCAGGAGGCGGCGATCAGCCACCACGACGCGGTCTGGTAGAGGCGCTGCGCGCGCTCCCGCTCGCCGCGGGCGAGCAGGCCGCTGATCTGCGGCGCGATCGTGAGGCGCACCGCTTCGAGCCCGAAGGTGCCGAGCACGACGGCGCGGCTGACGGCGGCGTAGACGCCGGCCTCCCGGGCGGACCGCAGGCTGCCGACGAGGATCACGTCCAGCCACGAGATCGACACCTGGAAGACCCCGGCGAGGCCGCGCGGCGCCGAGAAGCTCCAGAACTCACGGGCGAGCGCGCTCACGGGCTGACGTGGCGGCGCCGCGGGGGCTGCGGCCGCCTCGGCGCGGCGCAGCAGCCGGCGCAGCCAGAACAGGGCGACGGCGCAGCCGAGCGCCACGGGCAGCGCCCAGGTCACGATGACGCCCGAGGCCCCGAGCCCGGCCGCGACAGCGGCGAGCACTCCGACGATACGGATCGCCGGCATGCCGATGTTCTCCACCGACACGTAGGGGATCAGGGAACCGAAGCCGCGCCCCGCCGACAGGGCCACGGTGCTGACCGCGTAGAGCGGGATGAAGGCCGCGAGGATGCGGAGGTATCCCACCGCCTCTTCGGGGCTGCCCCGCCGGACGAAGACGCCGGCGAGCTGGGGGGCGAGCAATATCACGCCCGCGGCGAGCAGCACACCGGCCGCGAAGACCGGACCGAGGGCGAGCCAGAGCGTCGTCCGCAGGTCGGCGACCCGGTCGAGCGCCCGGTAGCGCGAGATGATCCGCACCGACCCGGTGTGCGCGCCCCACTGCGCGACGCTCGTCAGGATCGTGAACAGCGCGACCGAGGAGAAGAACACGCCGGCGCCGCCGGCGCCGAGGCCGCGGGCGACGACGACGTAGAGGGCGGAGCCGAGCCCCGCCTTGCAGACCAGCCCCACGAAGCTGAAGGCGCCGCCGCGGGCGAGCGTCGTGAGGTCCCCGCGGCCGGCCTCGACTGCTCGTCCGGCGGTGGTCGCCGGCGCGGCGTCCTGCACGCCCACCGGCGTCCCGGCCAGCTCCGGGCCGCCTCTCCCCGTGGTGCTCATACGCGGTGCGGGACCGCGGCGACGCCCGGCGCCGCAGCGGCGGCCGGCTCCACCTCGCCGCCACGCAGCGCGAGCGCCCCGGCGGCGAAGACGACGCTGATCTCGGTCGGCACCATCCCGTAGAAGGGCAGCTGGACGAGGGCGATCAGCAACGTCACGTTGGCCCAGAACGCAATCGGTCCGGGCGCACGCCGGCTCCTGAAGAACAGCACGGCGAAGAACGCCACGAACAACAGCGCGCCGGGGACGCCGTGCGAGAAGAGCACCAGCCAGAACTGGCCCTGCGTGCCGACGGGCGGGATGATCCGACCGGCGATCGTGGTCGGTGCCGGCGATCCGAAGCCGAGCAGCGGCGAGCTCTGCACCCGCAGGATCGCCTCGTTGTAGAGCGTGAGCCGGCTGTCGTTGCTGTGCGGCGTGGCGAACCGGTCCTCAAGCAGCCCGCGCAGGGGCGAGAGGGTCACGATCAACGCGACCAGGAGGAACGCGCCGATGATCGTCTGCAGCGCCTTGATCCGTCCGCGCGCCGCGTACCGCCCTGCCGCGTAGACGAGGCCGACCGTCAGGCTGAGCCACAGCCCGCGGTTCAGCGAGACCGCGACCGGCACGATGGAGAGCACGGCGAGGACCTTCGCGGCGGTGCGGCGGGCCCGGGACCCGGCGAGCAGCCCGCGGGCGATGAAGAAGGGCGCGAGCAGGGCGAACATCGCCCCCCACGTGTTCGTGTAGGAGAACGGCGCGCGCGGACGCGGAACCGGGTAGCCGAGGAAGACCTGGACGTCGGCGAGCCCGGCGTGCACGAGCAGCCGCACGAACTCGATGCCGCGCAGGCTGGCCGGCAGGGCCAGCTCGACGGGGGTGGCGAACCCGTCGGGCGGGAGGACCAGCGCCGCCAGGCCGCCGAGCGCCACGATGACCCAGAACACGGCGAGGAGGTCGGCGATGCGGGCGGCGGGCACGGCGCGCGGGCTGAGGTTGTACAGGTAGAGGAACAGCACGGTCGCGGCCACGTAGGTCGAGGCGCGGAACCCGAAGGCGATGTACGGCTCGACGCGGTCCGGGAGCATGAGCGCCGACGCCAGCATCCACCCGAGGAACAGCGCCCAGATGCCGAACCCCTTCGGCGCGCGGACGGAGCCGCGCCGGGCGAGCGACGCGAGCATCGGCAGGGCGAGGATGGGGCCGAGGAACGACGACAGGCCGAGGGCCCACCACACCGGGAACCCGACGAAGAAGGCGGTCAGCGGCCAGCCCGGCCGCAGCAGCCCGCGGGCGGGCCGGGGGGTCAGCCCGCCCCCGAGGGGCGGTTTTGACAGGACGGTGGCCACCGGCGCTCCTAGATCCCCCGGCCGGTGCGGTGCGCCAACGTCAGCGCGGTCTCCGACCGGACCAGCCCGGTGCTGACGAGCAGTGCAACGTACGCCCGCTGCTCACGCCAGGACAGCCGCAGGGCGCGCACCGCCCAGGTCCGGGCGGCGGCGCGGTCGCCGAGCGCCGCGTACGCGAACGCCTTCCGCCCGTACAGACGGGCGAGCCCGCGCGGCTCGCGCCCGAACTCCGGGTGCTTCGCCACGAGGTAGTCGATGGCGGCGATCATGGTCGCCCACCGGTCGGCGAAGAAGGACGTGGCCCCCCACAGCACCCGGGCCACGGGCTGGTCGACGACGGCGATCCTGGTGGTGCGCGCCGCCCGCAGCAGCCATTCGTAGTCCTCGCCGTAGCTGCCGGGCATCTCCTCGTCGACGGGCCCGATCCGGTCGAGGAAGGCGTCCCGCCGGACGACGACCGTCGAGGGGTGGGCTGCGGTCGCCCGGTCGCGCAGCAGGGCGGCGAAGGTCAGCCCGGCGGGGTCCGGGACGCGTGCGATCGACCTGCCCGCGAAGTCAACGATGACGCCGCCGGTGGCGACCGTCGCCCCCGGCAGTGCAGCGAGCGCACGGACCTGCAGCCGGATCTTCTCCGGCAGCCACTCGTCGTCGTCGTCGCAGAACGCGAGCAGCGTCCCCGTGGCCGCCTCGGCGCCGGTGTTCCGCGCGCCGGCCAGGCCGGGGGTCCTGGTGTTGCGCAGGGTGCGGACGCGGCGGTGGGGGTCGGCGTCGGTGATCGCGGTGTCCGGCTCGCTCTGGTCGAAGACGACCAGGGCCTCGATGTCGCCGTCGTAGTCCTGCGCCCGGATCGAGTCGAGCGCGATGCGCAGCAGCCGCGGGCGGTCCCTGGTCGCCACGATCACCGACACGCTGGGAGCGGGGCCGGCGCCGCCGTCGACCGCTTGCCGGAAGCTCGCCGGGCGGCTGCCGGCCGCGCTGCCCGACGCGTAGCCGTAGGCGCGCAGCAGCGGCGACGTCAGGATCGCCACCAGTCGCCGGTGCCGGGCGGGGAGGTCGGTCCGCCACTGCTCGTCGAGGCGCAGGGGCAGCGTCCCCGTGCGGAAGCGCATCGGGTTGCCGGCCACCGAGTGCTCCACGACCACCTCGACGCTGCCGGCGCCCACGTAGGGCAGCGGCGTGTCGGCGTCGCGCCCCACGAAAACCAGGACCCTCCCCATCTGTGTCCGGGCCGTCCGCACCAGGTCCTCGTACCGCATGAACAGCGTCGGCACGCCCGTGCGGGCGAGCAGGTGGAAGGCCAGGTTGTAGCCGACCCAGCGGAGGGCGATCCTGCTCGGCGGCACGCGCGCCATCCACGCTTCCGCGTCGGCCACCTCGGGCTTCGCGACCTTCTTGCGCCATGAGTGGGCCACGCCGCGGCTGTCGCGCACGAGATGGATCACCCGCAGGTCGACCCCGCGCATGCTGCGCAGCACGAAGGCCGTCGAGGCGTGCTTGCTCGAGTCGACGATCAGGGCGGCGCCGGACACCTCGCGCACGGCGGTGAGCACCTTGAGCAGGCGGTCGCCGTAGGCCCGCAGCCTGCGCCCGTACGCCGGCCAGAGCATCGGCGCGAGCATGAGGGGAATGAGCCGGTTGCGGTCCACGGAACGCTGGAGGGCGAGTGCGGCCTCCGCGTCGAGCGTGTCCCACCCGGAGAACGCGACGTCGCCGACCTCTTTCCAGAAGGGGCACGACCGGAAGGGCTCCCCGCACCCGCACCGCTCGTTGTTGACCAGGCCGCGCTCCCAGATGTGGGTGAGCTCGCCGACGGACACCGTCCCGCCGAGCTGGCCCAGCAGCCGCTCGAGCAGTGTGCTGCCGCTGCGGCCGACGCCTCCGACGTAGAGGACGTCGAGATCCGTCGAGGCTGCCGCCGGATGTCCGTTCACGATGCCTGCCCGGTCCTTCGGTAGCCGTACCGCCGCAACAGCGGATATGTGATCGCGGTGACCGCGGCGGTGTGCTTGTCGCTCAGGCCGTCGCGCCAGGCCTCGTCCACGCGCAGGACCACGGTCCCGGTGTCGAAGCGCATCGGGTTGCCGTCGACGGTGTGGCCGACGCCGAGCGCCACCTCCCCGTCTCCGAGGTGGGGCAGATCGTCCGGTAGGGGCACACCCGAGTGCTCCACGGCCGCGACCAGCGCCGCCCGCGGGTCCCGGACGGCGTCCTCGTAGCGCAGCAGGAGGTAGGGCAGGCCCAGGCGGCGCAGCGCGCGCGTCAGCCCGTTGTAGACGAGGTACCGCACCGACGCCCCCGCGACGCCGTAGCGCAGCATGAAGTCTGGCTCGGCGGACGCGTCCGGGCGCTGAACCTGCTTCTGCCAGGAGAACACGACACCGCGGCTGTCCCGGACGAGGTGCAGGATCCGCAGGTCCACCGACTCGAGCTGCCGCAGCAGCAGGGCGTAGGTCGGGATCTTCGAGGAGTCGATCAGCACCTGGGCCCCCGACACGGACAGGATCGCGCGGTACAGGCGATCGAGGCCGTCGACGTAGCGGCGGGCGCGCCGGCGGTAGCCCGCCGACAGCGATGGGCGCAGCAGGTAGGGCAGGTGCCAGGGCCGGTCGACGGCGTAGCGCAGGCGGGCCATCTCCTCGGGATCGGCCTGCTCCCATCCGCCGAAGGCCTCCTGCCCGACCTTCGTCCAGAAGGGGCAGTCGTGGAACGGCGCCCCGCAGCCGCACAGGCGGTTCTCCACCCAACCCCGTTGCCAGATGTCGCGGAGCTCCCCGACGGACACGAACCCGGGCACCTGTCCGACCATGCGGTCGAGCAGCGTGCTCCCGCTGCGGCCCCACCCTCCGATGTAGAGGATGCGGATCCGTTCGACCGGGGCGGGCGGGAGCCCGCGCCCCCCGCCGTCGGGTTGGCTGGTCGCGCTCATCGGGGGGCGCCGCTCCGGCGGCGTGCCCGGCGCGCGGGCCGCGCCAGCATCCGCCCGACCAGCTCCTCGACGCGCTCCACGGCCAGGGCGATCTCGTCGGAGTCCTCGGTCAGCCTGAAGCGGTCCGGGTCGCCGAGGGCCTCGTCGAGCCGAGAGTGGAGCTGGGCCTCGTTCTCCGCCAGGACGATCTGGCCGTGCTCGGCCATGCGGGTGGCGAAGCGGACCTGGTGGTCATCGACGTGCTCCCCGAACTCCTTGCGGCGGGGGACCACGATCGGCAGCACGCCGGCCTGGCGGCAGTCCATGATCGTGGCCGGCCCCCCGTGGGACACGACGGCGACCGCGGCGCCCATCGTGGCGACCATCTCCTCGTAGGGCAGGTACTCGTGCCACTCGGCGCGGCCGGACCGCGGGGAGGTGCCGCCCTGCACCACGCACCGGGCCGTCCCTCCGCGCGCCGCGTCCCACGCGTCGACCCACCGCACGAGGCGGTCGAAGGGGTGGTGGTCGGTCCCCACGGTGGCGAAGACCAAGGGCAGCTGGGTCATCTGCTGGCGTTCCTGTCCCCCGCCTTCGGGGCCCGTTCCGGGGAGCGTCATGGGGCGGTCAGAGGAGGCGGCCAACGACCTGTCCCTTCCGGTACTGCTGCCGCTGCTCTTCCCATTGGAGGAGGAAGAGATCGCTCAGGGGGTAGCACAGCCGCCCGGTCAGCGTCGCGGAGTCGATCCGATCGTAGACCTCGATGTACACCGTGCGTATACCCAGAAGTCGCCCGAGCACGAAGAACGGGAAGGCGACGCCCGCACCGTTGGACACGATGACGTCGGGCCGTTCGCG